>JAITLW010000258.1 GCA_031277715.1 Sphingobacterium sp.
AACAGCATCTCCGGAATATAAGCGCCACCGAATGGCCCGTAATATCCTCTATTGTCTACCTGATACTTGCTCATGTTGTATGATTGATAATGCTTGTGTTAATGCGTGTATATTCTTTACAGCAGGCTGCTCTTCAAATCTTGAATTTAAATCTAAAGCGTAAAGCCGGCTGTCATTTATTTTAAATGCGTCTTTTATATTGTCTAGGCCTAAGCCACCACTTAGGAAATAAGGTGTGGCATAGGGATAATGTGCTAATTCTGACCAAGAGAATGATTGGCCTGTACCACCATGTTGTGTGCTTTTGGTGTCGAACAGAAAGAAATCTACATCATCGAGGTAGCTCTTTAAAGAGGTCCAGTCAAACGTTTCATCGATTCCAAAGGCTTTGATTATGGTGAGCCCTTCTGCTTTTAACGCAGCGCACAGTGTTGCCGGTTCGCTACCGTGCAACTGTATGGCCTGGAGCTGGTAAGATTTGACTTTGTCCATTATACCCGTGAATGTCTCATTGACAAATACTCCGACTTTTTCAATGCCGTCCGGGACAATGGGAGGGATGCCTTCTTGTACAAAACGTGGGGATTTGGAATAAAAGATAAAGCCAATATAAGCAATCGGTAACTCGATAAGCTGCTTTATGTTTTCTGCATCCCGCATGCCACAAACCTTTATTTTAATGTTGTTCATGTTTGTTATTCTGTTATCATGTGATCTAGTTATCCAGTTAACATGTTATCTAGTTATCATGTGATCTAGTTATCTAGTGTCTTGTTCACTTGCGTAGTGAAACGAAGTCCCGATATCATCGGGAATAACTCGTTCACTCCTTCACCATCATCACCATCATCACCATCATCACCTTCCTCACTTCTTAACCTGTTTACTTAATTCCCTATTAACTTCTTCAGACTATTCAATGCTTTTAATCCCATTAATGACTCTTCGGCTTCGTAATAGCAGTCGCCAAAGCTTTTTTCAGGATGGAATGTCTTTATTGCGAAAGCCGCATTGGTCAGCACGACATTGTTTTGAGTACGGTTACCTTCACCTTGAATGATGTTTTTGAAAATAGTTGCCGCTTCTTCTACGGTGTCTCCACCCGCCAATTCTTCGGCTGTCACAGGTTCAAAACCTAATTCTTCGACTGTGTAGTAATGCTCGCCGGCATTGTTTATCAGTTTGAAATCACCTGTTAAGGATATCTCATCGTAGCCATCCAGTGCGTGGATGATGCTGTATTGCTTGTCTGTATTTTGACTGAGATAGGTGTATAGACGGGCTAGCTCTAGACTAAATACACCTACAGATTGATACTTTGGATTTGCAGGATTGGTAAGTGGCCCTAGCATGTTGAAGAATGTTTTGACCCCTAATGCTTTGCGGATTGGGGCAACTGTTTTCATCGCCGGATGGAATAGAGGAGCATGGAGAAAACAGATGTTTGCTTCGTCCAATTGACGCTGTAGGCTGTCTTTGTCATTGGTGAACTGATATCCTAGGTGCTCCATGACATTGGAAGAGCCACAGCCCGAGGAAACGCCGACATTCCCGTGCTTGGCGACATGATATCCTGCTCCTGCAACGATAAAAGACGCTAATGTCGAAATATTAAAGGTATTCTTACCATCCCCGCCTGTACCACACATATCGATAAGGTCGTAGCCTTGGAAGTCTACTTTCAGACAGAGGTCATACATGGCATCACGGAAGCCCATCAGTTCTTCGACACGAATACTGCGCATGCCGTAGGTGGTCATGAAAGCCGCAATCTGATGACTGTCGTACTTTCCTGTAGCAATATGGGTCAGGATATCATAAGCCTCTTGTCGGCTGAATGATTTGTATTCGAATAGGTGAGTTAATATCTCTTTCATTTGTTAAGGTAAAAAGTCAAAAATTGTAGTTGAAAAAAAAGCACAAAAAAAAGGCTCGCCGATATGGCAAGCCTCACTATTCTTTGATTGTATCAAATTTAAGCAATAGACGTCTGCCACAACATTAACTGTCGTGCCACCACCATGCGTTATTGATTACAAAATTGTTCATTTCTTAGTCGTTACGTACAAATATCAAATAAGTTTTTAAAAATGTCAAGTTTTTTTTGAAATTTTAATAAAGTACAAAATGTGCAAGGTTGTTGCCCTTAGAGACTAATGTAAAAGAGCCGATTTTGCCATTCTCCAGATACACTGCCAGCATTTGACGTTTGCGGTAATGCAGAAAATACATATTGCTGGTATCTAACCCTTCGGGGTCAATATCCCGAATTTCTTTTTTAGGCATTTTGCTATACGGTATATAGTCGATTTCTTCTAAGTTCTTTGCGATGAGGTTGATTCGTACCTCTTCTAGCGAAACTTCCAGGTAATCGTAGATTTCGTCCGATGGATTTTCGACAATCAGGTACTGGCTCAGTATAATGTCTACAGCTTTGTTCTCGTTGGCGAGGTCCAGTATAAAAGATTGAATCAGTGTAATATCTTTTGTGTGGTCTTTTGGCGTTGATTCCTGTGCCCACAAGCTGGATGATAAGGCTATAAAGAGAAAACTAATTAATATTTTCATATGTGTATAACTTGTTTTTATTTGACATCCGCTAGCCGGCGAACCCATGGGGGTTTGTGCTTCGCTAAACCGGAGTACCTTATAAATTCAAACGTTTAATCGTTGGACAAAAGTAATAAAACTTTCATGATTCCTTTTCGATAAAGAATCTACATGAAAGTTCTTGATGGTCTTTGAGGATAGACGCTGTCAGAAAAATTAAGAATTAATCGCGTAGTATTTGTAGGAAAGGTGCTAAGAAGATGAGCAGGGGAATAAAATAAAAATCGCACTTTTCTAAGTGCGATTTTTATAATGGATTAATACTCGTCTTCATTGAAAAAGAAATCATCTTTTGTAGGATAATCCGGCCAAATCTCTTCAATGTTTTCATAAGGTTCGCCATCATCTTCCAAAGCTTGAAGATTCTCGATTACTTCTACTGGAGCACCAGAACGAATTGCGTAATCAATTAATTCATCTTTAGTTGCAGGCCATGGCGCATCTTCTAAGTGTGATGCTAATTCTAGAGTCCAATACATAGTATTACAATTTAAGTTCTACTTTTTCCGCAAAAATAGTATTATATTTTAAAATAGCAAGTTAATTATATATTAAATGCTTCGTTGTTTGTTATTAGCTTGGTTTTTAGCTGTATATGTTTTTGTGTTTCTGTTTTTTTGACATTTTACCGACTATCGTTGACGCTGTCCCAATGAGATTTCATGCGGTTGTAGACAAGTTTCTGTATGTCGTCTGGCTGTATCTCTTCGGGTGACTGGTTGGGGATCATTTGCGGAAAGATGGGCGAAAGGACACGTAGTCGAACGACACCTGGTCTCGAGCCCAAAGTATCACCACTGTCAAATAGGATTTGCCAGGCATTCTGTATAACGACAGGAAGTATTTGTATCTGATTGTCTATAGCAAGTTTGAATGAACCTGATTTGAACTCGTGAAGCCGAGGTGGGTATTCGTCATCGATTTTTCCTTCTGGAAAGATTACGACTGATTTTCCCTCTTTTAC
The DNA here is from genome assembly GCA_031277715.1 of Sphingobacterium sp. Taxonomy (GTDB): domain Bacteria; phylum Bacteroidota; class Bacteroidia; order Sphingobacteriales; family Sphingobacteriaceae; genus Sphingobacterium. The sequence goes on from JAITLW010000258.1 coordinate 3,575, forward strand.
TAAGCTGTCTGCTTTTTTGAACGCTCTGAATGCGGATATTTTGCTCTTTCGGTCCACGGTAATATCTATGGTTTTGAAGAAAATCCGTGTTACAGGGTTGCGTAATAACTCTACCTTGCCCATAAAGGAAAACGGCTGTGGGCACATAAAGATGATCGCGGTAATATCTAAAATCGAGGTATGGTTGGGGCAGATAATATAAGGGACAGACCAGTCGATTTCGGATTCAAATTCTACCTTAAAAAAGATACCTGAAAAAGTGGAAGCTAATAGCGCTATGGCGCGCCTTACTCGGGCAATAGCTGCATAGTTTTTTTCAGGACGGCGGGTCAATAGATATAAGAACGGGAATAATAGAATGAAAAAGGTTAATAGACAAAGGAAATACCATAGTCTGTGTATCTTTCTAAGGAGTTGCACCATACGATTTACATTAATGAAAATCGAATTTAAAAAGAAAAAAGGATACCGAGGTATCCTTTTTTAGAAAGTTCTATTTTATGCTGAATCCATATTTCATGTAGATTTTCTGGGCAGTTTCGGTTTCCATAAATCGTAGAAAGTCGTCAGCAGCCTTTGGATGAGGGGCTTTCTTTAGCTTTGCCGCCATATAGGTAGCAGTGGTATTGAGATTATCAGGTATTTCTATACCATCTATAGGGTGTCCTTTCAGTTTTTGATAGATCACTTCTGAAGTCCATACAGGGGCAACATCTGCATCGCCATATAGGATACGCATAGGGCTCTCGCGGTGGTGTATCTTGGTGAGATAGGTGAGGCCTGTTGCTACTTTATCTTTCATTATTTTGTCCAGTAGGGCATCACCTCCGGCTTTCTTATAGGAAGCTTGTATTTGTTCGCCTATACCTTCCCAAAGTGGGTTGGGCATAGCGATGCGTACATGGTCCTGACCAAGGTCATTGAGTGAGGTGATTTTTGCAGGATTGTCTTTGGGTACCATAAGGCAGATGTTGTTGTAACAATAAATCTGGGTATGGCTGAAATAGTCCTTCATCTCTTCAATAGTGCGCTTGCCGGCGGTGTAGACGTCGGGCTGATGGTCAATACGAAGATTGCCAAGTGTCAATGAACCTCCTTTTATCTGTTTGGCCAATATCCCGGGAGGTAATGTCTCGACAAATATGCGTTGGTACTGTGGATATTCTTTTTTAAATGCGGCCAAAAGGTCATCTACAACCATAAATTGATTGCCCGCAAAGAATATGGTAAGCTGTGGATTTACAATGTCACCATAAAGGTCTGGGACATTGTTGATGCCAGGTACGGTGAAATGTACGGCCGATTCAGGCGGTGTATTCCAAGGTGGATCAAATCGGTGGTCTTGTGCCTTCGCTACGGTAGCTATGGCCAAGAAAAGACATATCAGTAGGTTCTTATAATTCATATGTGTATATTTTTTTTATCTGTACTATGGAGTACTCGTGTTTGTAATTCGCTAACGAGTATTTCATAGTATTGATGTTTTATGGTTTTACAATAATCCAACCTTCACTGGCTCGTAAGATGAGCTCGCCATTGCCACTAGGGACATAAGCAAGAAAATCATAGAGTTCGCTTTTAGCGATCTTTCTTTCCTCCAGTGTATTGAGGCACTGTACGACATGTACACCTTTTTCGATAAGGTCCCTTAATGGTGCCTCATACTGGCTATTCGATTTTTTGAAAGCCTCTGTTCCGCCAGAGAAAGCAATCAGCTCGATTTCTAGTTTTCCTTGCAAACGGGGATCTTTCAGGGCGTTGTTGATATTCCGGAAAGCCTTAGCAATTGTCTTGGGATCGTCGCTATCTAGCTGATAGATTGCTTTATAACTTTTCTTTTTAGCTACTGCACCTTGGAATGTTTTGTTTTTTGTGATAATTGCACTCTCTTGAGCATAAGTCTGTCCCTGAAAAGCTATCGTAAATAGGATTAAGCAGGCTGTAATGATGCTGTTGTTCATATGGATGTTATTGTTTTTAAAAATTAAATGGTCCGTATTTATGTTGTTCTGCACTGATATGATCCGAATAAGGAGGGTAAGCACAGTCTTTTGGTTTTTTTGCGAGATTAGGATAGTCCTTGTCTTTGTCTGCTTTCTTGGGTCTATCGAAGGAATTGATATAAGCTGCTACATCATAGGCTTCAGCGTCGCTCAGTAGTGGCTCTTCGTAGGTTGCACCTAGTGGCATATTGCCCTTTATAAAGCGAGCTGCAGTAAGCATACGTGCCATGCCTGCACCATCGTTGTAACTGTCTGGACCCCATAACGGTGGGGATAGATAACCTCCGGCATTTGGATTTTTCTGCCCTTGTCCGTGCTCACCGTGGCAGCTCAGGCATTTATTGGTATAGATTAACTGACCTTGCTTGAGATCTGCGGCGCGGTCCGGAAGTTCTAACTTGACAAAACCTTGGCCTTCTAAGCGTTTATCATTGCGGGTTCGGGCGCTGACCTGTTTGATATAGGTGATGATAGCACGCATCTCTTTGCCATTTTCGGCAATTGCCCGACCATTCATACTGCGTTCGAAGCAACCGTTGATACGTTCTTCTAATGACTCTATTTTGTCTTCGCGTCCGATATACATCGGAAAAACTTGATGTAGGCCTACGTATGGAGCGGCAAAGGCTTTTGTGCCTCCATTGAGGTGACAATTGCTACAGGCTAGATTGTTGCCGATTTTTTTGCCGTCTTCGTAGAAGTAATCGTATGTGTTTTTTATTAATTTCTCGCCATAGCTAGCCAGCTGACCTTCGTTATCGTCTTTAAAAGTAACAGGGATATAGTCTGCTACATGATTGATGATGCTGTCATTTTGTGCTTCTGCAGCGGAGACTGTATTGGCTGAGGTACCCTGTTGGTAAGCAAATAGGAAAAGAAATACGCATAGTACTAAAGAGAGTAAGGCTATCCCGCCGAGTGCTTTTACATAATTGGTTAGTTTTTTATACTCCATTTTTTAGAATAATTGTTTGTACAAATAAACTTGCTTTTGAATTATTCAAAAAGAAAGGAAATATTATGAGGCATAACCAAAAGTTATTTGCAAAAGTTAATTACCTCATACAGAATTGTAAAAACTGATTAGGTATACCCGTGAGACCTCCGTATACATGGGTGAAATGGAAATAACGTTCAATCTGTAAGTCAGGTATATCCAGTATAGTCAATCTGTTTTCTAAGATTTCTTTTTGGATAGAATGAATGGAGAGGAAAGCGAAGCAGTCGCGTTCTTGAATATAACGTTTTATGCTTTCTGTTGATGCCAATACCATTTCGATATGGAGTTTGGAAAAATCAATACCGAGGCATCTGACTTTGTTTTCGATAACCGAACGTGTACCGGAACCTAATTCGCGTACGACTAGAGGGAGTTTGTAAAGGTCTAATACATCTGGTTTTTTAAGTTGTTTCAACAGTGTGTTTTGACTATTGGTTACCAAGACCAGCTCATCCTTCATGAAAGGGATGTATTTTAATGCGCGATTGTCTGTAGCTCCTTCGGTGATACCAAGGTCGATTTTATTCTCGATGAGCAACTCTTCGATAGCCCGGCTATTGTATTGTGATACTTCGATATGGCTATTGGGGTGTTCGTTCAGGAATTTGGCTAATAGTGATGGAATAATGTACTGTGATATGGTGGTACTAGCCCCTAGTATCAGATGGCCCTTCATATTGGACTGTAGGTCGAATATCTCCTGGTCTGCCTTGTTGTAGAGTTGGATAATCTGTGCGGCATAACGAAATAAGATTTCTCCTGCCTTTGTGAGAATCAGGTTGTTGCCCTTGCGCTCAAAAAGAGAAACCCCAAGTTTTTTTTCTAATTCGATGATGTTTTTGCTGACTGCGGGTTGGGATATGTAGAGGACTGCCGCTGTCTTTGTAAAATTGAGTTGCTGAGCCGCAGTGTGGAAAACCTTAAGTCGAAAATCAAAATCCATAGAAAAAGGGTTATTTTTTTAAAAATAACCCTTTTATTTTTTTATACCGAATTACTTACTTAATTCAGCGTAATATTTGTGAAACAAAGGAATTGTTTCGATACCTTTTAAGTAGTTTTCGATACCATACTTCTCGTTTGGAGAGTGTAAGTTGTCGCTGTCTAAACCGAACCCTAACAATACGGTTTTGATACCTAATTCTTTTTCGAAAAGAGCAACGATTGGAATAGAACCACCACCGCGCGTAGGAATAGGTTTTTTGTTGAATGTTACTTCTAACGCTTTTTCAGCAGCTTTATAAGCGATACTATCTGTTGGAGTTACTACAGGCTCGCCACCGTGGTGTGGTTTTACCTCTACTTTTACAGATTTTGGAGCGATAGCTTCAAAGTGGTTTTTGAAAAGCTTTGTAACTCTATCTGAGTTTTGGTTAGGAACCAAACGCATCGAGATTTTAGCATAAGCTTTGGAAGGTAATACTGTTTTTGCTCCTTCGCCAATGTAACCACCCCAGATTCCGTTTACTTCAAGTGTAGGACGGATACCTGTATGCTCGATAGCAGTATAGCCATTCTCTCCCCACAATTCGCTCACGCCTAGGTCTGTTTTGTATTCCTCAACGTCAAACGGTGCTTCGTTCAATGCTTTGCGCTCTTCTGCTGTCAATTCTAAGACATCGTCGTAAAAGCCAGGAATAGTAATATGGTTGTTCTCATCGTGTAGAGAGGCAATCATTTTGGATAGAATAGTAGCGGGGTTAGCTACTGCGCCACCGTATACACCGGAGTGTAAGTCACGGTTTGGTCCAGTTACTTCGACCTCAACGTAAGAAAGACCACGTAAGCCTGTCTCTATCGATGGGTTTTCTAAGCTAATCATAGAGGTGTCAGAGATAACAATAACGTCTGCTTTTAAACGCTCTTTGTTAGCTGCAACGAAGATGCCTAAGTTCTCAGAACCTACTTCTTCTTCACCCTCAATCATAAACTTGATGTTACATGCCAATTGGTCATTTGTAACCATGTATTCGAATGCTTTTACGTGCATGTAGAACTGACCTTTGTCATCTGCCGCACCACGAGCATAGATTTTTCCATCACGGACTGTAGGTTCGAATGGAGGAGTGTCCCAAAGCTCTAAAGGATCAGCAGGCTGTACGTCATAGTGACCATATACTAACACTGTCGGCAAAGATGGGTCAAATATTTTTTCACCATATACAATGGGATATCCAGCTGTAGGGCATATTTCTACATTTTCAGCGCCAGCATCCTGAAGTTTTTTAGCCACGAATTCTGCGGTATTCAATACACCCTCTTTGTATTGAGGGTCAGCACTTACGGAAGGAAAGCGCAATAATTCAAATAGTTCGTTTAAGAAGCGTTCTTTATTAGCTTCTACATAATCTTTGATGTTTTGCATGTCAAAAAATGATTTAATACAAAGGTAAGTATTTTGAAACGGTATTCCTGCTTTTTTGGAAGGCTCTTTAACGGTAATAAAAAGTTGGGTTTTTCGATCTTTTTAGCAATAAAGTGTAACATTTTTCATTTTTGTGCAACTAATACTGAAAAATAGTTGATACTTAGTTTTATTAGGTCCTTTTATGAGAGGTATACTTCTTTGTTTTATGTTAATGTCCGGGTTGTCTTTTAAAGGATACTCCCAAAATGTAGTTACAGGTAAGGTCGTGGATGCGACAGATAAGAAAAGCCTGGAGAATGCAACAATTATGTTGCTGAAAACGCAAGATTCCACATTGGTCGACTATGGAAGAGCGGATGTTGGAGGTAAGTTCCAGCTGAAAAGACCCGCAAGTGGTTCGTACCTAGTTATTGTTTCCTATCCCAAGTATGCCGATTTCTATGAGACGGTAACGGGTGGATCGACAAGTTCGAACCTCGGTGAGTTGGGGTTGACAAGTGTTGCACACCTGATTGAAGAGGTTGTAGTAAAGCGAAGAGCCGCTATAACGATCAAAGGGGATACGACAGAATACGATGCATCCCAGTTTAAGATGGAGGCAAATGCGAAGGTAGAAGACCTTTTTAAGGCACTGCCTGGTATTACAGTAGACGCTTCGGGCAAGATTACGGCGCAGGGTAAGACGGTCAAAAAGGTTCTCGTGGATGGAGAGGAGTTTTTTGGTAATGATCCGACACTGGTGACGCGTAATCTCCGTTCGGATATGGTGGATAAAGTGCAGGTCTACGAGAAAAAATCTGACCGGACGGAGCGCACAGGTGTAGATGATGGGGTGCGTGAGCAGACTATCAATGTGAAACTGAAAGATGGTGCGAAGAATGGTTTCTTTGGAAAGGCCCTGGCCGGTGGTGGTACGGGTAAGTACTATATGGGACAGTTGATGTTCAATAAGTTCAAAGGTCCTCAAAAGGTATCGGTGTATGGATTGTTTGGGAATAATGGAACTACCACAATGAATTGGGAAGATGCACAGAAGTTTGGTGTGGATGTCGATGCTTCTTTTGAAGGCGGAGTGATGAAAGTGAATGACCCATTTTCTGGAGAAGGAGTGACGGGGATACCACGTGCGATCAATACGGGAGTGAACTATACCGATAGATGGAAGGACGATAGATACCGCCTTAATCTAAACTATAAGTATGGAAAGATTGCCGCGGATGGAGAGGAAAACACGATAATGTCCGGTGTTGTCAATAGTGAGACCACGAAGAAAGTCGATACGGATAATGATCAACATCGTGTCAACCTGCGTTTGGAAACAAAGATCGATTCACTGAATGAGATTTTAATTACGGGGTCGGCTAGCCGGAAGAAGTTGTGGAGTAATACAATCACGAATTCTGAAAACTATGCAGACACTGTTACGAGGAACTATAGTAAAGAAGATATAGACAATAAAGTCAATAGTTATAATTTCGATGTCTTATACACTAAGAAGTTCTTGAAAAAAGGACGGGTATTCTCTTTGAATGCGGCAGGCAGCAAGAGTGAAACTGTTGGAACAGGTACTTTATTTTCGGAATTGAGTAAGGAGCCAGGAGGAAAGCTGCCGACTACAGACCAATTCAAAAATACGAAACAGGATTTAAATAAAGTAGAGGGTAGAGTTACCTATACAGAGCCTCTTACGCCAGAATTGAATTTATCGGTGGCTTATGGTATCGTCAGTGTGAAGAATGCTTCGCTATTGGAGTCTCTTAATAAGGGAACTAGTGGGAAATATGATGTTCTGGATCCTATGTACAGTAGTAGTTATGACTTTAATAGATTGAGTAATAATTACGATGTCTCTGTGGCTTACCAAGGAGAGAAGCTAGAGGCTAATCTAACAAATACGTTTAATGATGACCAATTGAAACAGATCAATAATTATGACAATAGGTCGCTGAATAGGAATTTCTTTACCTATAACCCTAGATTGACAACGACCTATAAGTTCTCTGTGGCGAAAGCATTGCGATTGTCGTATTCAGGACAGAACCAACTGCCATCTCTAAATCAGATACAGCCGATTATGAATAACTCGGATCAATTGAACATCTACAATGGTAACGAGGACTTGAATCCGGCTTTTACGAATACATTTGAAGGATTTTATCATAGTTTTAATCTATTGTCAAATCAATTCAAATATTTGGGCGGTACTGTCACGTTGACGAAAGACCCAATCACACAGAATATCACGACCAATAATGGTGTCAATTATTACCGTTGGGATAATATGAATGGTAAGCAGGATTTTTCTGCGTCGATGTATGGTGGCTATCACTTTAGATTGAACAAGGCATTGATGTTGGAGAATTCAGTTAGCTTGGTTTTGGGAGTCAATAGGAATAATAACTTCTTTAATAGTGAAGCGAATTTGGTGAAATCGCAGAACTATACGCTGAGCTATGAGATAAAAAGGGAGACAAAGACAGGTTTGAATTTTGTGACGAAACTAAGCCCTCAGTACAGACAGATGACATCCAACTTGAGCCCTGGACGGGATAATAGTGGTTTTGTATTTGGTGTATCTGGAGGTATTGAGTATTTCTTGTCAAGCTCATTCAAAATATATACTAATTATGACTATTCGTACGAGGCGCCTACGGATGCGTTTGACCAGAAGTTGGAAAGATTTTTGGTGCACCCAGGAGTCAGTAAGAAGTTCTTTAAGAATGAATCGCTCATGTTGGATTTTACAATCAACGACGTGTTTAATCAGAACTTAGGTTACTCTAGAACCCAATCAAACTCTGTGTTTACACAAAGACGCTTTGATACAATAAGACGGTATTACATGTTGAAGTTATCTTCGGATTTTAATAAAATGTTTGTGAAATAATGATTAGTATGAAGAATATAATGATGCTGTTGGCCCTTTTTGTATTGGGGCATACAGCGACAGCGCAGTTTGCCATGTTTGGGAAATCAGGGGTGGTGACTTATGATAAAACCATGTACATTAAGAACATCATGCGTAAGCAGTACCTAGAGAAATCGGATGATCGATCTAGAGCTCAGTTTGAGTCGATGATACCCAGTGCGCCTGAGAATCTCGTATTGAAAAAGACATTGAAGTTTAATGGGGATGAGACTTTGTTTGAACCTGTTAAACAGGATCTGGATGCGGAAATCAAGCAGTTCATTATGATGCTGGCTTTAGATTTTGACGCGAGTACCCTATCGGACTTGAAAACTAAAGAATACAAGCGTTATAATGATATCATAGGGCAAAAAATAATTGTAGAAGATACGGTCAAGGCGATTGATTGGAAGATTACGGATGAATATCGTGAGATCGCTGGATATAACTGCCGACGTGCCAATGGTTTTACACCTGATTCGACGTATGTGATCGGTTATTATAGCAATGAGCTTTTGACCAACGGAGGTCCAGAATCTATTAGCGGTCTACCAGGGCTGATCTTAGGTCTGGTAGTACCCAGCCAACACGTTTCTTACTTTGCTACGAAAGTACACGTTATGGATAATTTAGTGTTGGATAAGAAGCTGTTTAATAATGCGAAGACAAAGCGGATGAATAGGGCTGAAATCGCTAAAATGATGACCGATACTTTCGGTAGCTTTCTAAATAAGGCAACGGTAGATTATGTCATCAAGTTGGCACTGATGTAGTGATAGTCTAGTTCTGGGAATAAAAAAATCCCGTTCTGAATTGCTCAGAACGGGATTTTTTATTTTATAATCTCGAATGGATTATTTTTTCTCAACGTTTTTCTTCGCTGTTACTTCGTTACGGATGTCCTGTGCCAAAGTTTTGATGTCTTGTAAGCCTTTACGTACGCGAGTACCTGCAGCAGAGTTACCATTGTTGAAGAATTTTTCAGCATCAGCTTCGATTGAAGCAACTAGTTCTTTTAATTTAGTGTAGTTTTCCATTTTAATTAATATAATTTAGTTTCTAAATATTTGCACTAAGATGTAATAAATATACAAAAACAACAAATACAAAAGTAATTAAATCCTATTTTTTTGTCGAAAAAAACAATTTAATAGCGATTATTCTACAATTGTGAGTTCGTCTATGATATTTTTTGCACCAGCGAATTTATCAATGACAAACAAGACATATCTGATGTCTACCGAAATAGTCCGTTGTAGTTTAGGGTCAAAGATCACATCGCCAGCCATGGCTTCGATATTACCATCAAAAGCCAAGCCAATTAATTCACCTTTTGCATTTAATACTGGAGAACCTGAGTTTCCACCTGTAATATCTTGGTCACTTAGGAAGTTTACAGGCATGTAACCATCTTTATCAGCATAGCGTCCATAGTCTTTTTGTTCGTACAAATCGATGAGTCTTTTTGGCAAATCAAACTCTTCATCGTTTGGCTTGTATTTCGCTATCGTACCTTTTAAAGTGGTGTAATTGTTTACTTTAGCATCGTTGCGAGGATCGCTAGGAAGTGCTCTGATCGTACCGTAAGTAAGACGTAAAGTGCTATTGGCATCTGGATAGTATTTGCCTTTTGGATTCATTTCTAAGAAACCTGCAATATATTTGCGGAAAGCTGCTTGAAAATTATCTTCACGTTGCTCTTGTTCAGCCGTACGCTCTCTGTATTTAGTCATTAAAGCGTCCGATATTTTGAATAATGGGTCTTGACTGATGACAGAAGCGGAAGGGTTGTCCAAGAATGCTTCTAGTTTTGACTGTGAACCGAAAACGCTATTATCGAATGCAGATTTTATAGTTGCAGTGAAGTTACTATTGTTTTGTTTTGCTAATTCGGCGATATACGGTGCAATCTGCCCAGCTTTTGCACTGTAGAGATTCAACTCGTCCGCTAATACGTCTATTTCTAGTGGAATGTAAGCCTTTTCGTAAGTTTCTTGGATACCAGCTTCAAAGCGTGGACGCATTTGCTTGCGTGCAGCCTCATTAGCTTCAGCATATTGTTTTAATGCACTACCGATGCTATAAGGGAATGAAGCAAATGTAGATGAACGAATCATACCGGTTAGGTAGTTGTCATGGCGTGCTTTTTCGTTGGTAGCAGTGTAGTAGTCGTTGATCGTTTTTATAACATCACCGTACTTTTCTTTGTTTTCTTTTTTGTTGGCCCATTTCTCGAAGTTACTTTCCAATGTGCGTTTGGCATTGGCAGTGTTGTGTTTAGACAAAGCATCGATCATACCTTGACGGTTTTTCCAATAGTTGGCAACACCCGAGTATTGAGAAGCGTAGTTGATATTTACAGCTTGGTCTTTTTCCATGTGTCTTTTCATGGCATCCATACCTGTTTTGGAAGCCTCTACCCAAGCAGGGTATGCGTATTTGACGTTTTGGTCAATTCCAGCAGCTGGCATCCAACGATTGGTACGGCCAGGGTATCCTAGAATCATAGAGAAGTCGCCTTCTTTAATACCTTTTAGACTGATAGGTAAATGATATTTAGGTTTCAACGGTACGTTTTCTTTGGAGTAAGGAGCTGGATTTCCGTCTTTATCTGCATAGACTCTGAAAACAGAGAAATCGCCAGTGTGACGAGGCCACTCCCAGTTGTCAGTGTCGCCACCGAATTTACCAATGCTGTTTGGAGGTGTACCTACTAGACGTACATCTTCGTAGTCTTGATAGACGAAGTAGTAATATTCGTTACCGTTATAAAATGATTTGACAGAAACGATGTATTTACCGTTTTCGCTGTTTTCTTTTTCAATCTTAGCAATCTCTTGGTTGATGATTTTTTGTCTTTCTTTTTCAGACATCTTATCATTTACTAAGCTTAAGATACGTTTTGAAACATCATCCATACGTACAAAGAAGCGTACTGAAAGAGATTTTGGTTTCAACTCTTCGCTGTGGTTTTTAGCCCAGAAACCATTGGTCAGGTAATCATGCTCTGGAGAGGATAATTCTGCAATGGCACCGTATCCACAGTGGTGGTTGGTCATAACAAGGCCTGAACCAGATACGATTTCGGCTGTACAACCTCCAGCAAACTGTACAATAGCATCTTTTAAGCTGGAATTGTTGATACTGTAAATTTCTTCAGCGGTCAGTTTAAGACCTTTTTTCTGCATGTCAGCTTCGTTCAGACGCTTTAAATGCATGAGGAACCACATTCCCTCATCTGCCATGGTCGTCAAGGTGACTGCACATAGCACTAATAACGATACTATTTTCTTCATTCTAATTATTTTTTCTAAAACAAAATTGCTTTAAATCGCTGGCAAAACAAAATTTTGAAAAATAAAATTTGGAAGTCATATCTGTTTGCATTCTCCCGTCTTATGACTTACATCTAATATCTTTTTCATTATCTTTGTAAGATGCAGGTATCGTTCGAAGATTTTAAACTCAATAAGCAAATACTAGACGCAATCGCGGAGGCAGGTTATAAAGAGCCTACGGAGATTCAGCAGAAGGCTATCACGCCAATTCTAGCTGGACAGGATGTGATGGGAATAGCGCAGACAGGAACAGGTAAAACAGCCGCTTTTGTGCTGCCGTTATTAATGAAGTTGAAGTATGCGCAGGGTATGGACCCTAGGGCCTTAATACTGAGCCCGACTCGCGAGCTGGCTATGCAGATAGAGGAGCATATACGCCTCTTCTCCACTAATCTGGACCTTCGTACGGTACTTTTGTATGGTGGTTTGGGACCGAAGACCCAAAAGGAACAACTGGAGAAAGGCTGTGACATTATAGTCGCAACTCCTGGTCGTTTTCTGGATTTATATCTGGAAGGATATATCAATATGAAATCGTTGAAGTTTTTGGTGATGGATGAAGCGGATAAGATGATGGATATGGGCTTCATCAGCAAAATACACCGTGTGTTGGAGATTGTCCCTCGCAAACGCCAAAACCTTTTGTTCTCGGCAACGATGAGTGAGCTCGTGCGTAAGATTGCTGGCGATTTCTTGGCATTCCCTACTGTAATTGAAGTTACGGAGCAGGCTACACCGGCCAAGACAGTCTCGCAGACGTTGTACCGGGTGCCTAACCTGAAGACTAAGATCAATCTGTTACAGCACCTATTTAAAGATGACGAAGCATTCCATCGGGTTATCGTTTTTTGTAAGACGAAGGAGGTGGCTGATAATGTATTCGGTTTTCTGGACCGTAAATATGGCGAAGATAATGTGCGTGTCATTCATGCGAATAAAGGACAGAATACACGAATAAACTCTATCAATGCATTTAAATCGGGTGAGATTCGGTTTTTGGTGGCTACGGATGTGGCCGCTAGAGGACTGGATGTTTCTAACGTAAGTCACGTGATAAATTTTGATGTGCCTATCGTTATTGAAGACTATGTACACCGAATAGGACGTACAGGAAGGGCCTTCAATAAAGGAGATGCTATTACTTTTGCAAACCCTGCAGAAGAATATTATGTGGAAAAGATTGAAAAGCTAATCCGTCAATCTATCCCAGTTTCTGAACTGCCTGAGGACGTCTTTGTGGAGAAAACTCCATTCGACGAAAGACAGACTATAGCTCGGGAAATCGATAATCAAAAGAAGAAAGATAATCCTGATTTTAAAGGGGCCTTTCATGAGAAGAAGTTTGTTATTAAACAAAAGGAAGCGTTAAAATCTGGGTTCAAGCCGAAAAAAACAGCAGTTAAATCTTCCGGGGTAAAAAAGAAGGGCAAAAAGTTTAAAAATAGTTAATCTGTGAAGCTGACACCCTTAAATATTACTTTGGCCTGTATCTTGGTATGGGTGGTCTCTGAGTGGGGCAGTGGAGAGGAAAAGATTATGTCTTGGGGCTGGTTGCTAGTGCTAACTATATTCTTGGCGTTGATAGATTTGGGCTTTCGCTTGTTCTTTAAAGATTTAAAGCGAATTTGGTTCCTACAGATTGGTTTTATACTGCTTGTAGGTATACTGATGGTTATATTGAAAATGCAATAAGGAGACCGAAAGGTTTTGATAATATCGATAATCAGTAGAGATACTATTTATGAAGATTCTCTGCGGGTATTAAAAATTAAATAATAGGATGAAAAAAGCAGAAATAAAATTGAACGTCGAGTTGGACGAAAATAATGTTCCAGAGGTAATTCATTGGTCTTCTACGGATGGAGAGACTTCAGATACGTTGCCCGCTAAAGCAATGTTCTTGTCATTATGGGATGCACAGTATAAAAACTCCTTACGCATTGATTTATGGACTAAAGATATGCCGTATGATGAGATGAAGCGCTTTTTTTATGAAACGATGCAAACCATGGGTGATTCTTTTTTAAGAGCTTCGGGTGGAGATCCAATGGCAGAAAAAGTAATCGGTGACCTTCGTGATTATTGTGCACATTTTGCCGATAAGATGGAAGTTTTGGAAGGAGAGGGCTAATATGAATTATTTCTTAGTAAAATCAGAACCCTTTAAATATAGCTGGGAGCAGTTTAATAAAGATGGACAGACATTCTGGGATGGCGTACGTAACTACCAAGCCCGGAATAATATGAAGGCCATGAAGGTCGGAGACTTGGTTCTTTTCTATCACAGTAATGAAGGGAAAGAAGTGGTTGGAGTAGCTAAGGTCGTGAATGAATATTATCAGGACCCTACTACGGAAGACCCTAAATGGGTAGTGGTAGACCTCGCTCCGGTAGAGACTTTAAAAAAGCCGGTTACACTGGAAATGGTAAAAGCTGATGAGTTTTTGCAAAATATTGCGCTGGTAAAACAAGGACGCCTGTCGGTGATGCCGCTCAAGCAAGAGGAATTTGACCGTATCCTAGAGTTGGGAAATGGATAGCTCTATTCATAAAGCGAAAAGGTTCAGTTTGATAAACTGAACCTTTTCGCTTTAATGACTTTTTGCATGGTTTATAAGCTTCTTTAAGCTTTTTGAATCTTTCATCTCCATTTTTCCGGCAAGAATCAAACGTAATTCCCGACGTTGTAATGCTTCGTCGTACAAGTGGATTTCTTCTTCTGTCTCTGGGATAAGGTCCGCAACTCTTTTGGGTTTGGTATTTTCATCAACTGCTACAAAAGTATAATAAGCTTCATTGCTCTTAACTTTTGTCCCTTCGGGTAGATTGTGTGCAAATATCTCCATACGGACTTCCATAGAAGAATTGAATGCGCGTGATACTTTGGCTTGAATGGTAACTACCTCGCCCAATTTAATCGACCTTTTGAACGAAACATTATCTACAGATACGGTTACTACAGGACTATTGGAGTGCTTTTGGGCTGCCATAGCAGAACAAATATCCATCCAGTATAATAGTCTGCCCCCCATTAGATTACCAAAGGTATTGGTGTCGTTTGGTAAAACCAATTCGTTCATTTCGGTGTACGAATCTTTTGCTTTTTTCCCTTCCATCTAGCTGTTATGTTGTTTTAGTTGTTCGTCAATTTTTTGCAAAGATACTACAAAAGGAGTAGGTGTAAAGCCTAAAACAGTCCGTGCTTTGTCAAGAACAAAGCCTGTTCTAGCTGGACGGTTCTGGTCTTGTCCAATATCCTTGGCTGTGATGGAGCTAATCAAGGATTTGTCTAGGTGCCAATAGTCAGCGACTTCATGTACTACTTCTTCTATACTATACATCTCTGGCCCGGATATATGAAATAGGCCTTGTGCTTCTTTCTCCATCGCTAGAAGGCAGGCTTGAGCGAGGTCATCGACCCAAGTGGGCATACGCCATTGATCGCGAACGACACGGATGGAATTGCTTTCTTCCAGTTGTTTTTTTGCCCATAGTACGAGGTTGCCGCGTGTAGAGTCAGCGATACAACCGTATACCAGGATAGTTCTTAGTATGGCTATTTTGCCATCCAATGACAGGAGAGACTGTTCTGCTCTTACTTTGCTCTGTCCGTAAGCATTGACTGGAGCGGTGCGGTCTTCCTCTTTATAGGGGCCTTGTAGCCCATCGAATACGAAATCTGTAGATAAGAATGTCAAATGCACATTTTGGGAGGAAGCGTATTCTCCTAAAAATGTGGTTAGGTCTACATTGATTTTTTGTGCCATATCCGGATTGTCTACACAGGACTCGACACTGCTCAG
>JAITLW010000360.1 GCA_031277715.1 Sphingobacterium sp.
GGTCTTCCCCATCCGTAACCATAATAAGGTGATCCCCAGCCGTAGCTGTAGTAAGGCGATCCCCAGCCAAATCCAATAGACCAACTGGATCCCCATCCGCCAGTAGACCAACCTAAGCCGAAGCCACCATATCCATACCATGGGTCAAACCAAGGGTCGTAGTAGGTCATGCCTGGCGAAGAATAATAGAATCTATTGATACGGTTTGCGTATTGTAGGTCTTCGTATTGATCTTCGTAATATTCTTCATCTGAATATTCATCTGAATAATAGCCACCCCCTGCGTTTGAATTCGAATTTTGCGGTTCAGTATAGTAATAATCAGGGCTTTGATAAACCTGTGCAGGTCTGCTGCCTGCAGTCTGATTGTTATAGACATCGTCTCTATACGTAACTTGTCTACTCGTCGAACAGGAGCTCAATACGGCTACAAGTGCTAAAGTCCAGCCTCCGATAAGTAATTTATTTGTTTTCATCTGTTTGATTTTTTGTTTAGTTTTCAGATGGAGCCTTTTTAATGGATATGCCACGGTATTCTGTGTTGTACATGTATGGCTCTTTATATCTTTATCACTAAAGTGTCTATATAATCTAGTCTCTTTTTACTATCTTAGACGCATATTTTTGCAAAGGTTTAATCCCTGTCTCAAAAATATAAATTAATTTATCCACGGAAAAAGATATTATTACGGATTGTCCGTAACCATAATATATTGTTACAAATTAAATAGTTAAAAAAGAACAATGAGTAAAGGAATAACGAGTAGAAGCGAGGATTATTCTCAATGGTATAATGACCTAGTGATTAAGGCTGATTTGGCAGAGAACTCTGCTGTGAGGGGTTGTATGGTTATTAAGCCCTATGGGTATGCAATTTGGGAGCGTATGCAGGCCATTTTGGACAAACGCTTTAAGGAAACAGGACATAGTAATGCCTATTTCCCCTTGTTTATTCCCAAGTCTTTCTTCTCTAAGGAGGCGTCTCATGTGGAAGGCTTTGCAACGGAATGTGCTGTAGTAACACACTATCGGTTGAAAAATGATGGTAATGGGCAGATCATCGTAGATGAGGATGCGAAGTTGGAAGAAGAGCTAATCGTACGTCCTACATCAGAAACTATTATCTGGAATACGTACAAGGGTTGGATTGAGTCCTATAGAGATTTACCAATCTTAGTCAATCAATGGGCCAATGTCGTGCGTTGGGAGATGAGAACACGCTTGTTTTTGAGAACAGCTGAGTTTTTATGGCAAGAGGGACATACGGCACATGCTACAAGTGAGGAGGCAATTGCAGAGGCAGAGCAAATGTTGGAGGTATACGCTGATTTTGCTGAAAATACATTAGCGGTTCCAGTAGTGCGTGGCCGAAAAACAGAAAATGAACGTTTTGCGGGTGCATTGGATACTTTTTGTATTGAGGCATTGATGCAAGACGGAAAGGCATTGCAGGCAGGTACGTCACATTTCTTGGGACAGAATTTTGCAAAGGCTTTTGATGTTAAATTTACGAGTAAAGAAGGTAAGCAGGAGTATGTATGGGCGACATCGTGGGGGGTATCGACCCGTCTGATGGGTGCACTTATCATGGCTCACTCGGATGACCAAGGCTTAGTATTGCCTCCAAAATTAGCACCTATACAAGTCGTTATTGTACCTATCTATAAAACAGATGAGGAGAAAGCAAACATTGATGGATTTGTTAAGAATCTACAAACGGAGCTGAGAGGTAAGGATATCTCTGTTAAGTATGATGACCGTGATACACAGCGTCCTGGGTTTAAATTTGCGGAATGGGAATTGAAAGGTGTACCCGTTCGTGTAGCGGTAGGGGCACGCGATATGCAGAATGGTACGGTAGAGCTGGCTCGTCGTGATAAGCAAACAAAAGAAACGGTAACGCAAGAGGGGCTCGCAAATGTTATAGAGGTTCTTTTAGAAGATATACAACAGAACATATATCAGAAAGCATTAGACTTTAAAGCTAGTCATACTACGGAGGCTAATTCCTACGATGAGTTTAAAGATATAATAGAAAACAAAGGTGGGTACGTTTCTTGTCATTGGGACGGTACTGTGGAGACGGAGAAGCGGGTGAAGGAAGAGACCAAGGCTACTATACGTTGTATTCCTTTGGATGCGAAGGAAGAAGAAGGGGTGTGTATTTTTACAGGTAAGCCTTCGTCTAAGAGAGTTCTTTTTGCGAAAGCATATTAAATCAGCGAGCTGATTTGTCTTTTTAAATCGTAAAAAAGTGAGATTGTAGTGTTTCTAACAGTTTTACTTTTTTACGATTTTTTGGTTTTTAATAGGTTTGTTTTTTTAGATGAATACTATGTTTTGTACAACTAGGCCAAGAATATTGATATTAGGTGGTGGCTGGGTAGGTCAAGATGTCGCCGCGCTTATGCATGGAGCTGGATACGAGGTGTGGATATCTACGACCTCGTTAGATAAAGTCACTATGTTTGAGAGCTTGGGATATCATGGAGTTCATATTGACTTCGATGGAGAATTGAAAGGGGAGATCGCGTTGCCTGATTCCGTTGATTTTGTTCTCAACTCTGTCCCTGCTACATCTAGAAATACTGCAGAGGTGCTCGATAATAGGTTTCGTAATGTTGAATGTCTTTTGCAACGGATTATTTTTAAAAAGCATATTTTTTTGAGTTCTATTGGTGTATATCCAGATAAAGATGGTTTGTATGATGAAGAATGGACGGGTGAACTGGACGAACGGCTGTTAGGAGCGGAACAGATCATGAAAATTCTTCCTTTTACCTTGGTATATCGACTAGGTGGGCTGTTCGGTAAGGAACGTATATTTGCAAAGTATTTTGGTGGTAGGGTGTGTCAAAGTGGAGAGCAACCAGCTAATTTTGTGCATTTGGAAGATGTATCTGCGTTGATCAAGTTGGGATTTGACTCGTTGAATACTCCCGATATTTATAATATTGTAGCTCCAATGCATCCAACGAAAAAGGAGGTTGTTCTGGCGTCTGCCTCGAAGTACGGATTGCCACTTCCATCCCGTTTTGACACGGTGGCTAATTATCAAAAGCTTGTATCGGGACAGAAGATTATTGATAGGCTGGAATATTCGTATAAGTATCCTTCACCACTATATTTTTAGTAAGTTTATATATGGACAATTTTTTGAAGACTATGGCTTATAAGTTCGCAACTCGCGCTATACACGCGGGGCAGGAGGCTGATCCTGCTACCGGCGCAATAATGACTCCCATATATCAGACCTCTACCTATAAGCAACCGTATCCTGGTGAGCATAAAGGGTATGAATACTCTCGCGGAACAAATCCTACACGTAAGGCTTTGGAGGATTGTTTGGCATCGTTAGAAAATGGGAAGTACGGCTTGGCCTTTGCTTCAGGAATGGCGGCGACGGATTGTGTGCTGCGTTTGTTAAAGCCAGGCGACGAGGTATTGACCGGAGATGATTTGTATGGTGGGTCTTATCGTATTTTTACGAAAGTATATGCGGATTATGGTATCAAATTCCGTTTTGTCGATACATCGGATGTGGAAGCTGTAGCGGAAGCTATTACTGAAAATACGAAGTTGATATGGATAGAAACGCCTACTAATCCAACGTTACAGTTGGTGGATTTGGAGGCCATTGGCCGGATTGCTAAGGCTGCTTCTGTATGTTATGTGGTCGATAATACCTTTGCGTCACCTTATTTGCAGAATCCATTGGATATGGGAGCGGATATCGTGATGCATTCTGCTACAAAGTATATTAATGGACATTCGGATGTCGTAATGGGAGCTCTGATCATGAATGATGAAGTCCTGTACAAGCGGTTGCGTTTTTATTATAATACCTGTGGTGGTACACCTGGCCCCCAGGACTGCTTTTTAGCCTTGCGTGGCATAAAAACGCTTCATTTGCGTATGCGCGCACATTGTGAAAATGCTAGAAAAGTGGCTGAGTTTCTGAAAGATCATCCTAAGATAGAAACTATTTATTGGCCGGGATTCGAAACGCATAAGGGACATGAGATTGCGAAAAGACAGATGCGGGATTTTGGTGCAGTGGTTTCTATTGTGCTACGGGATGCTGATTTGCAGGAGACATTTCGTATCGCTTCTAGGTTTAAGCTATTTTCGATAGCAGAATCATTAGGAGGAGTGGAGTCGATGGTTAATCATTCGGCGACAATGTCCCATGGTTCGATGACAAAGGAAGAACGTCAGCGTGTAGGTGTGGTTGATAATATGTTGCGTCTCTCGGTTGGAATCGAGGATGGTGACGATTTGGTAGAGGATTTAAGACAGGCTTTGGGGTAATATGAGTGATTTTAATCTGAAAGAATTTCTTGATAAGAAGGTCGAGGAATATAACCGACCACAGTTTATAGAAAATGATCCGATATTGATTCCTCATCTTTTTGATGATAAGAGAGATGTTGAAATCATGGGCTTTTTTGCGGCTATTTTAGCCTGGGGACAACGAAAAACCATCATCAATAAATGTAAGGAGTTAATCGATAGGATGGATGGTACACCTTATGATTTTATACGCAATCATAAGGAGACGGATCTAAAAAGTTTACTGAACTTTAAACACCGTACTTTTAATGATACAGATCTGCTTTACTTCGTTTCTTTTTTTCAGCATCACTATATGAATTCCGACTCGTTGGAAGATGCTTTTTTGATTGGTCAGGCTGTCGACAACGCTCCGATTGACATTGAAGTGTCCCTGAATAGGTTTAAAGCTTATTTCTTTTCTTTGGCAGATTACCCTACGCGTACTAGAAAACATGTGAGTTCGCCTATGCAAAAGTCGACCTGTAAGCGGTTAAATATGTTTTTGCGTTGGATGGTGCGTCGTGACGAGCAGGGGGTAGATTTTGGTATTTGGGAGCGAATATTACCAGCTCAGTTGATTTGTCCATGTGATGTGCATGTGGAACGCGTTGCGCGTAAATTGGGCCTAATCACACTAGAAAAGGTGAATTGGAAAACTGCTCTGGAACTAACGGAAAACCTTTTGATTCTAGATCCGAATGATCCCGTAAAGTATGATTTTGCCCTGTTTGGGTTAGGAGTAGAACGGGAAATGTAATCGTTTGTGAGTAAATGGTTACAGCATCTTAAACATTTCTCGATGTGGACCTATTTCTGGAATATCAAACTCATCGGACATATATTCGAATCCTAAAGCCTCATAAAAGGGAAACGCGATAACACGTGCGTTGAACCAGAGGTAGTCAATACGGAGTTGGGATCTGAGATGCTCCATTGCAGCCAATAGTAATTGAGCAGCGTATCCTTTGCGCCTACCCTCTGGTGCTGTGGCCATGCCACGTAATCTATAAGCGGATTTGGGAAGTTTACCATGATTCTCCTGCATACAGGTCAGTATGCAGACTAAGTGCTCTCCTTCGTAGTATCCCATGTGAAATGTTGTTGGATACAGGTCGTGGTCAAAGCTACATTTTGCCGGGTCTAACCCATTTCGAAGCACGAGGGATCGGAGCTGTAAAGTTTGCTCTGCTGTTATAAAACGGATCACAGGGAACTGATTCTTTCTAATATGTCTACTAATCTATTGGAATAACCGAATTCATTGTCGTACCAGCCTACTACTTTGACTAAGCCTCCGACGATAGAGGTCAGTTCGGAGTCGAATACGCAGGAGTAGGGATTGTTGATGATATCAACGGATACAATAGGATCCTCGGTATAATATAAGACTTGCTTAAGGTTCCCGATTGCAGCGGCTTTGAATTTTTCATTGATCTCTGCTACGGTAGTTTTTTTCTTGAGCGTGCAGGTGAAATCAGTCAGTGAGCCATTCAATACAGGAACACGAATGCCCGCGCCCCCCAGTTTTCCTTCTAAGTGAGGGAAGACATTGGTTATTGCTTTTGCAGCACCTGTACTGGTGGGTATGATGGAGGATGATGCGGCTCTTGCTCTGCGTAGATCTCTATGAGGCGCATCGTGTAAGTTTTGGTCTCCAGTCATCGAGTGCACGGTGGTAATGTACCCATCTTCTATTTGCCAGTTTTCATCTAATATCTTGACTAGGGGAGCTACATTATTGGTCGTACAGGAGGCGTTGGAGAAAATAGGGGCATGCCAATCAAAATCAGCATCGTTTATCCCTAATACTACGGTAGGGACATCCTTATCCGAAGAGGGGGCAGAAATAATTACTTGCTTGGCTCCAGCGGTTAGATGGAGGTTAGCTTTGTCACGAGAGGTGAAAAATCCAGTAGACTCTACAACTAAATCAATCTGTAAAGATGACCAAGGTAGTTCTGCTGGATTTTTTTTGTTCAGGATTGTTATTTTTTTGCCATTTACAATAAGAAAATCCGTTCCATGCGATACTTCTCCAGGGAAGGGGCCATGTACTGAATCGTATTTCAGTAAGTGTGCTAGCGTAGCGGGGTCTGTAAGGTCATTGATTGCAACAATTTCGATGTTTGGAAGCTGACGTGCCAATAGGTTGCGCAAGGTATGCCTACCTATACGACCAAAGCCATTTATTGCTATTTTCATATGTAAATTATATGTTTTTCAAAGGCCATATGGAATATCCAAACTGTCGTATAGGAGCTTGTGCATCTAACGCCACATGGATATTTCATGGGGGATATTACTTGTTGTGTTGGGCTTATTATTTAGTGTAGGCAGCTACTATCTCATTGATGTTTTTGTCTCCATCCCAATGTGCTTGCAACTTATTGTCCTTATCATAGACATAGTTGGCAGGGAATTGTGTAGGAACGTGGAATTTTTGTATGAACTCTTGGTTTCTGTCGTAAAGTACTTCAACGTTTGGCTTATCAACAAGTTCTTTGGCGAATGTTTCTAAGAAAGATGCCATTAATGCGGGATCATTCATTGAAACGAAGTAGATATTGACTCCTTTAATGCGGTCGTAGTTTTTACCTAATGCAGCTGCTTCTGTTCTGCAGTGTGAGCAACCTGGATCGAAAAGAATGAAGGCTGTTTTTTTTCCTTTTGGAATGTCGGTATTTGTAAATGAAATACCAGATTTTACTTTGTAAAATGTAAAGGCTGGGATTTGCGCAATAGGGTCACCTTGGGCAAGATTGGATGTATTGTTTGCCGGAGCTTGTGCAGCTGTGCTATTTGAGTTGTTCGCATGTGCGCTGTGGTCGTGCCCTTGATGAGCATCTGCCTCCGTTTTGTGTTGTTCCGTATTACTTGAGGTATTAGAGCAACTAGACAACCCCAACGATACGCTTACAATAAGATAAGCTGGTATAATCATTTTCTTCATACGTTTGTTTTTTATCCCTACAAACTTATGTAAAATGCTTTGTATTCACGAATTCCCGTAGGAAAAAACTATGAATCTGACGTTGCTATGTTGAATCTAATTGACATAAAAAAAGGCTATCGTACGATAGCCTTTTTTTATAATATCTGGTGACAGATTAAGGTGTCACTACTTTTACTTTTTCTTCAGCTGGCTTAGCAATACTTTTTCCTTTACCTAAGTCATATACTGTAGGTGCCGCTAATACGATCGAAGAGTATGTACCTACAATAATACCGATCAGGATCGCAAAAGAGAAACCTCTGATAACCTCTCCACCGAATACGAACAATACCGCAAGTACGAAGATAATTGTTAAAGACGTGATAATTGTACGGCTCAAAGTGGTATTGATCGCTTGATTTACAACATCTCCAAAGTATCTGTTCATACCTTTTGACTTGCTTACATCTTCACGGATACGGTCAAATACAACTACCGTATCATTGACAGAGTAGGCTAGTACGGTAAGGAAAGCCGCAACAAAGTGCTGGTCAATGTCCAATGAGAATGGCACGATACCATCCAATATGGAGAATATACCTAATAAGATGATGCCATCGTGTATCGTTGCGACAGCTGCGCCTACTGAATACTGCCATTTGTGGAAGCGTACTAAGATATAAGCTGCAATAATCAATACAGAAAGGATACTAGACCAAACTGCTCTTCCTTTAATGTCAGAAGCAATAGAAGGACCCACTTTTTGAGAAGAAAGGATTTCGTATTTGTTTCCTTGCTCTTTGGATAGACCTTCATTTAATTTTGCTAATACCTCTGCATCTGCTTCATCCGAAGTTTCGGTGATATGGTAAGTTGTTGTTACACGAACTTGGTTCTCGCTACCAAATGTTTTTACCTCTGTTGTAGACTGGAATGTTTCATCTAAGTTTTTACGAATAGTCTCTAGATCAACAACCTTGTCGTAACGAACAGTATAAGTACGTCCTCCCTGGAAGTCTACACCTAAGGTGAAGCCTTTTGTGAAAACAAAACCTAAAGAGATTGCTACAGCTATCAGTGATACAATGTAGAATTTCTTACGGTTTTTGATAAACTGGTAGTTTGCATTTTGAAGTGTTTTCTCAGACCAAGGGAATGAAACCGATATTTTCATATCTCTGTCTAACATAAACTCGAAAATCAAACGCGATATGAAAATAGACGTAAATAGTGATGTGATAATACCAATCATCAATGTTGTTGCAAAACCTAAGATAGGACCTGAACCAAAGAAGAATAATACTACACCGACTAAGAATGTCGTAATCTGTGAGTCTAAGATGGATGGTAATGCGTGTTTATAACCATCGGCTATAGCTTGACGAATACTTTTGCCTAGACGAAGTTCTTCACGTATACGTTCGTATATCAGTACGTTGGCATCCACAGCTGTACCCATTGTCAATACGATACCCGCAATACCAGGTAATGTCAATACAGCGTTTAGTGACGCTAAAATACCTAATAAGAAGAATACGTTGAATAATACAGCGATGTTGGCTGCCCAACCTGCTCTGTTGTAATAAACAACCATGAATATCATTACGACGACAATACCAATTACGGCAGAGTTAACCCCAGAGTCGATTGCTGCTTGTCCTAATGAAGGTCCTACAATAGCTTCTTCTACGATTTTAGCTGTTGTCGGTAGACGACCTGCCTTCAATACGTTAGCTAAATCTTTAGTATCCTCAATAGTAAAGTTTCCGGAGATTGAAGAGCTACCTCCTGGAATTTCATTACTTACAGTAGGGGCTGAATAAACAACACCATCTAAGACAATAGCGATTGATGCTTTAGTCTGTGCGGCTTTAGCTGTAATACGTCTCCATTCCTTAGCGCCATAAGAATTCATCTGCATGGATACTTCAGGAGCATTGGATTGTGGGTTGAAAGCATCTCTAGCGTCTGTAATAACTTCACCTGTTAGTACTGCGCCATGCTCACCTGGAAGTGGTTTTATGGCATACAACGATAAGAAGTTAGGACTACGATGCTCTGGTTTTACAGCCCACATCAATTTTAGGTTTGAAGGGATCTGTGATTTAATCTCCGGTCTTGCTAAGTAAGCATTTACTTTGGCTGTATCCTTTAGATTAGCAATACCAACCTGTGCTCCAGGAGCCAGTTGTTGTTGTCCATTTTCAGCTTGATATATGGATGGCATCAATACACTGAATAATGGGTTTTCTGCAGCCATATTTGCAGCTACTGCGCTAGAATCTTGTTTCTCACCTTTGTTGGCAGAAAGATTAGCAAGTAGGTTGTCTTCTTTTTTTGTGCTATCTACTGCCGCAGAATCTGTGCTTACAGTAGTTTTTGGAGACTCATTAGATTTCAAAGAGCTCGCTAAAGAACGATTAATGTTATCTAATAAAGGATAGATCTGCATGTTGTCATGCGTCTCATAGAACTCTAATTTGGCTGAACCCTGTAAGAGTTTGCGTACGCGGCTTTCATCATTGACACCAGGTAGTTCGATAAGGATACGGTTTGTTCCTTGTTGAATCTGAATGTTTGGAGATGCGACACCAAATTTGTCAATACGTGTACGTAATACTTTATAGGAGTTCTGTATAGCGTTGTCTGCTTCTTTTTGAAGGAAACTCTTTAAATCTGAATCTGAACTCGTTGCCTTGATGAAAGCCGAGTTATCTTTTGTCGCAAAAAATGAAGCTAAACTAGCTGATGCACCGCTAGCTTTATAATCTTCGATGAAAAGATCGACAACAGATTTGTTTGACGATTTACTTTTTTGAATTGCTGAGTTTAGCGAATTGTTGAACTTTTCGTCCTTTGGATTATTAGCTAAGTTTTTAATTAACTCATCTAAAGAAATCTCCATAGTGACGTTCATCCCACCTTTAAGATCTAGCCCTAAAGCAAGTTCATAGGATTTACATTCTCTGTACGTGTACTTGGCAAAGCCCAAGTTATAAACCGTTTCACCCGCAATGGAATCGAGGTATGCCTTTTCCTTTGCGATATCGCCTCCTGCATATGCCTCAGCTTCACGTTCCACTTTTCTTGTTACAAAAGTGAATGATAAAGAATAGAGACAAGCTAATGCCACTATTATTACCAAAAATTTAATCAGCCCTTTACTCTGCATTTTCTGTATTCGTCTATTAGTTTGATATAGTTTATGTTTTTTAATTGCTTTAAATCTCGTGAAAATATGTCAAAGTATCGTTAATCATTGGGCTAAAAAGGACGATAAAGTCTTTTTTAGAGGCTTGGATTATACTTAATACTTTAACAAAATATATTTTACCAAGAATCGCAAAGGTATAAAAATTTTGTATAATGAAAACAAAATATATGGATAACTATTGAAAAGTTTTTGTTATGGGAATATGAACAAAATATTAGCAGAAGTGTCTAACGAGGAGGGGCCTATGGCGCAATCGGACTTTTTGTTTCCGATTGCGCTATGAAAAGGCTTTTGTTTCAGCTATGCTTAATTTGTTGGCTTTAGCATAGGGTTGAAATGATTGTGTGTGTTACTTTAATGTGAATTTGAATCCTAGGGTGAATCTTGATGGCTCGAAGCTAGAATTATGGGTTAAGTTCCACCAAGGTTTCCAGTCAAAATGAAAGGCCAATGGGGCCGAAGGTATTTTGAATTCGAGACCGACGGCAGGACGAATGGCAACGTGGGTGTGGTTGTCACGTTGTTTGTCGTCAAACCAGATACTGTTATTGTTGAGAAAGGTCAACTGTGGACCTATTCCAACGTACCAACTGAGTCCGCGAGTGCCACGGATCGGCTGGTTGTAGGAGTAGTCTACTCCTATTAATGTAACATTGTCGCCGAATAGTACCTGTGCATTACCAGCGTTTTGATTATCAAAAAAGTGTTTGACCTGTGGGCCGCCTAAGGTTGGGCCATCACCTACATCTATACCTACCCCTAGGGCAGTTTTATAGGACTGTGCTTTTACAATAGTTGAGGAGCCAAGCAACAAGGCTATCGCAAATACAGATAGAGCCAATTTTTTCATATGTGTTTTTATTCGTTTTTTAATTGTCTTATGGAATAGTTATGAGAGATGCTTTGCTAAGCATGAGTAATTTCATTTGAACTTGTATTAGTATAATATTAAATGTGATGAAGCTTTATCGTGGTCGCATACTCCGTGTATTGAAGATAGCTGCAAAGGTTGGAGCTTCGGTCTTTATAGTTGTATTTCGTAAGGCTAAGCAAAGAACTTGCCAAAATGTTGTGGTTGGCTTTAATTGTTGGTTAAAAAAATGAATATAATCTGAGCGTCATTAAATGTAGACTGTTATTTTTATTTTGGTTTTTTGATAAAAAATTGTAATTTTGCCTGGCAAATAGAAAACTCACAAGATATTTGCCATGCAATTAGATCCACAAAAATTCGTAGCTGAAGGTCTCACATATGACGATGTATTATTAATACCAGCTTACTCCGAGATTCTACCTAGAGATGTAGATACAAGCACTTTTTTGACGAAGAAGATAAAACTAAATATACCGTTGGTTTCGGCTGCGATGGATACAGTCACGGGATCTGATTTGGCAATCGCTATTGCACAAGCAGGTGGAATAGGGATGTTACATAAGAACATGACTATTGCAGAGCAGGCTGCCGAGGTACGTAAAGTAAAACGTTCGGAAAGTGGTATGATTCAGGATCCTGTCACACTGTTGGAGTCAGCTACAGTGGGAGATGCATTCAGTATCATGAAAGAGCATAAAATCGGAGGTATTCCTGTTATAGATTTGGATGGTAAATTGGTTGGTATTGTTACGAATCGGGATTTGCGTTTTCAAAAAAATATGGCTCGTCCTATTAATGAGCTGATGACAAAGGATAATCTTGTTGTTGCTCCCGAGGGAACGGATCTGGTTAGAGCTGAGGAAATTCTTCAAAACCATAAAATAGAGAAGTTGCCTGTGGTCGACAATAATTATATGTTGAAGGGACTGATTACATTTAAGGATATACAGAAATATAAGCATTATCCAAATGCAGCAAAAGATGAGCATGGACGCTTATTGGTTGGTGCTGCTGTAGGGGTAACGGGAGATACTTTGGAACGTGTTGATGCATTGGTGAAAGCTGGGGTCGATGTAATCACGATAGATACGGCACATGGTCATTCTCTAGGTGTAATTAATAAGTTGAAGGAGGTTAAGTCTAAATACCCTGAATTGCAGGTTATCGTTGGAAATATTGCAACTGGAGCAGCTGCAAAAGATCTTGCCGATGCTGGTGCCGATGCTGTCAAAGTTGGTATTGGTCCAGGTTCAATCTGTACAACTCGTATCATTGCAGGTGTTGGGGTTCCGCAATTGTATGCCATTTATGAAGTTGCTAAAGCGTTGAAAGGTACCGGTGTTCCTTTGATTGCAGATGGAGGAATCAAGCAGACTGGGGATATCGCTAAGGCTATTGCTGCTGGTGCATATACAATTATGGCAGGTTCACTTTTTGCTGGCGTAGAAGAGGCTCCAGGTGAGACAATTTTACTCGAAGGGCGTAAGTTTAAATCTTATAGGGGTATGGGATCTATTGAGGCGATGGAAAAAGGTTCGAAAGATCGGTATTTCCAAGACGTAGAAGACGATATTAAGAAGTTGGTACCTGAAGGAATTGTAGGTCGAGTGCCTTACAAAGGAACATTAGCGGAAGTTGTGTATCAATATATTGGTGGTTTGCGTGCTTCAATGGGCTACTGTGGTGCCGCATCTATAGCGAAATTGCAGGAAGCGCAGTTTGTAAGAATTACTGGAGCTGGATTGAGAGAGTCACATCCTCATAATATACAGATTACAAAAGAGGCGCCGAATTACAATAGTAGAGGGTAGTTTAATTTTTTGTAAAGAAATAAAAAGGAAGGCACCAGATATAGGTGCCTTCCTTTTTTTGTTTGCTTTTCAAAATTTATAACTGTAAATTGTCGTTGGTTATCAACTTTATATATCATTTATTTAAAAATATAGTTATGGGAAAAGGAGATAAGAAGACAAGAAGAGGTAAGATCGTAATGGGATCTTATGGAAAGCGAAGACCTGGAAGGAAAAAAGAGCTTGTAAAAAGTCAAACCGCCCCAAAAGATAGTGAATAGGCAACCGAAAGGTTGCTTTTTTATT
>JAITLW010000388.1 GCA_031277715.1 Sphingobacterium sp.
GCAGAAGTCCCTGCTGAACCGGTCGAAAACACGACGGAAGTAAGCAATAAGCCAGCAGGATTCAAGCCTAGGTTTAAGCCAGGAGTGACGAAAACAGCCGCTACGGCACCTGTAGAAGCGGAAGAGAAAACAGCAGAAGCTCCTGCTGAACCGGTCGAAAACACGACGGAAGTAAGCAATAAGCCAGCAGGATTCAAGCCTAGGTTTAAGCCAGGAGTGACCAAAACAGCCACTACGGCACCTGTAGAAGCGGAAGAGAAAACTGCAGAAGTCCCTGCTGAACTGATCGAAAACACGACGGAAGTAAGCAATAAGCCAACGGGATTTAAACCCAGGTTTAAAGCAGGAGTCACTAAAACAGCCACTACAGCACCTGTAGAAGCGGAAGAGAAAACTGCAGAAGTCCCTGCTGAACCGGTCGACAATACGACGGAGACCAATAATAAACCAACAGGATTTAAACCCAGGTTTAAAGCAGGAGTCACTAAAACAGCCGCTACGGCACCTGTAGAAGCGGAAGAGAAAACTACAGAAGCTCCTGCTGAACCGGTCGAAAATACGACGGAGGTCAGCAATAAACCAGTGGGATTTAAACCCAGGTTTAAAGCAGGAGTCACTAAAAACATCCCTCCGACGGATAGCCCCGAGCAATAAACAAGCAACCTTATATAATTCGCTAAAATTATGTTAAAAGAAGAAAGACAGGCTTATATTGTCCATCAAATAAACCTTCACAACAAAGTATTATCATCAGACCTTAGTATACAACTGAATGTATCAGAAGATACCATTCGTCGTGACTTGAATGAGCTTGCCGAGAATGGACAGGTTATCAAAGTCTACGGCGGTGCACTATCTAAATCCTTTCAATTCCCTTTTCAGGAGGGAAATGTGTATGCCAAAGAAGGTAAAAAAGAAATCGCAAGCAAAGCGCTTTCTTTGATTGCAAATGGCATGAGTGTATTGATTGGTGGTGGTACGACTATGATTGAATTGGCCCGTCTCGTGCCCAATGATCTCCAATGTACCTTCTTTACAATAAGTCCGCTAGTGGCTCTTGAACTGGCTGAAAAAGATAATATCGATGTGTTTTTACTGGGCGGGAAATTATCCCGTAACACAAATATCGTAACGGGATCCCAAGTAGTCAACGAACTGGCTGACATACGAGTCGATCTTTGTCTATTAGGGACGAATAGTCTGTCTCTTGAAGAAGGAATCACGGACTCCGATTGGGAAGTGGTACAGATCAAACGGGCGATGATCAAATGTTCTAAAAGTCTAGCTATCCTCAGTATCGCGGAGAAGCTTAATTCCAATCAAAAGATGAGGGTAGTACCACTTAAGGAAGTTACTTACCTTATTACGGATCTTGCTCCAAATGACAGATCATTAAAAGATTTTGCAAATAGTATTAAAGTAATTTAATAGCGCTAAAAAAGCATCGGCTCTATCAATCGATGCTTTTTTACTTCTTCAGTAGGCTAGTGGCTCGCTGTACCAGCCAAATATTACTTTCGATAAAGAGATTGTGCCATAACATGTTATAATCGACCCCCTTATTAAAGATTACCCTTTTTATATGTTTGAGTATCCCCTTTAATGAATAATCGACCAGCCCATTTGCAACTTTTGCATAATAGGCCTTGTGATAGCGATTCCATAATAAGACTGCATGCTGATCTACGTAGTCTTGATATCCCTCTCCTAACAATTTCTCATTCAGCATCATCATTTTCTGCCTCGACTGTTCGGCTGTACAGAAACTAATCTTGTCCGCCTTCTTTTCTACGATATCAAAATGAATGTTCTGTATCTTTTGATCAACGACGTCTATGGTCAACATAGCCCCTTTATTCCACTCGGGATGATTACTCGGATAGTCAAAGTAAAAATTGCCCAAACTATAGCAGATAGCTTTTTCCTTATAGTACTCGACTCCTTGTACGACGTGCGGATGATGAGCGACGATTAAATCTGCTCCACTATCTATAATGGCACGAAAACGGCTTCTCCATTCGGGAATCGGCACGTCCAATAGCTCAACACCGGCATGGACCTGTACAACCAGCAAATCTACCTGTGTTTTATATGTTCTAATATCGTCATCCAGCCCCGGTTTATTTACCCATGCGTGTCCGACTTGATTGTCCCCATTCAATGCTCCATAGCCATTCTCACCATAGGCCAAAAAGCCGTACCGAACTCCATCAATTACTCTTACCTGCAATCCGTATGCTTCTTCTACATTGCCTGCGCCGATAACGGTCCCCTTTGGAAAAGCTTCTTTCGTTGTCAATAGTGCTTCAGGACCAAAATCGGCAATGTGGTTATTCGCTAGCGAAAATAGGTTAAACCCTAATTCGAGCAACCAATCCGAGGCGTTGGGATGCTGATCAACCACAGGCCCTGTCTTGACACAAGGCTTGCCGTAACCTCTTAAAGGGGCTTCAACATTACAAGAAACCACAGAAGCACCTCTCAATGCGGCCTGAACATCGGGAGAAAACCGTGGCTTTGTATTCATTACCACATCGCCAACGAAAATGAGCTTATGTGTCATGGTTTCTCTTTATTAAAAGTTTTTCAATGGGCTTCAAAGTTGTATACGCAAAGTACGCCTGTATCAATTCGTTCTTAAAGCCCAACATCTTCATCACTCCTTTTACCTTGGGAGTATGCATCAGTGTTTGATAGATACGCTGTGCACCGCTTATGTGCTGTAGTTTGTTATTGATCCATTGAAGATAATCCACATTGATAACCTCCTTTAGAACGTCCACATCCAACAACTCGAGTTTATGTTGACTGAGGGCATAATAATTTAGGGAATTCTGGTAAGTATAGGCATGTCTCTCTTGCTCAAAAAGAACATTATTATTTTTGAAATATTCCCGTTGCCATATACGGTCAACTTTACGATCGTCGGGAAGATTAAGCATCGCTAATGCGATGTTCTCCTCTAAAAACGGAGAATATCCCTGATATCCGAAATGATTGGGGATCGTAATCAAAGATTTTAGCAACATCATTTTTGTCCGCATTGCGGTAATGATTCTATACTTTGGCTCCTGTAAGAGATCTTTCTGTTTATCGTACAGCGATTCGATCAAACCTCTGTAATCCACTCCCATTGCTCTTTGGGAATCGGCTGTCATTTGATGTGTATGTCCCAGTATCCGATAGTCCATTGCCGAGGTAATGGGCCTGACCGCCACAGCCCCTGCCCAGGCATCTCCTATGATACCACTTAACATACGGAGTCCATTACCTTGTTCTATTCCCTTAATCTTATCAAAAAACTCCATGTGATAGGTTCCCACGGCGCCGACCGAACAGCCGAATAGGGAGAACCAATCATTTTGATAACCATTGAAAGATCCTAGATCTACGCGCTCCCAATGTATTCCCAAACGTGTTGCAAGCTCTTTTGCGTAGACAACCTCTCTTGACTTCCCTTGTTTATTGGAGGTACCATAGGTATACGCATGAATTCTACTTTTGTCGGAGACCAACAGGTTAAGTAAACGGGAATCAAATCCGCCACTTGTAGGTACCAATATATCCTCTGTAAAGGAAGATTCCCAATCCTGTACACTTTTACGCAACAACTCCAGTACTTCTTCTTCGGTCGTTCTTTTTTCGAGGTAAGCAAGGGTTGTATCTGCCCCGTCTTCTACCTGTAGCTTACCATCGATCTGCTTTAATAGCTGATGAGGCAAAAGATAACGCACGTGTTTTACGGGGGTACGTCCAAATACACAATACCCGAAATCTAAATAAGCGGCTAGTCCTTCTCGGTCAATCTCTAAATTGGGAAAGTCAATCACTTCATTGATGGATAAGCTATGCTTTCCAGTGCTCTCGTTATAGAAAACGGTATCAAATCCCACCCAATTTCCTCTAGCTATTTCCATGTAGATTATGCTTTTTTAAATTTAACTTTGATTAACTGTATTCCTTCTACCCATATCGGGTTCTTAAAAATATGGTTAAGTCCTACATATACACATAAGAACAGGACCGATTGTATGATAAGCATAACAAGATAGCTATTAACGACAGAAAAGTACAAAGGGATATAAGATAAACATGCGGCTATCAGGCTATTTAAAAAGTAAGGAGCAAGATCTTTAAGCTGTAGGATCAGATTGTAACCATAAATTTTGCTACTCCAACGAGCCGATAATACATAACACAATAATCTCACGGACAGCTGCCCATAAATGATACTCAGTAACCCGTGATTTACAGTCAGGAACAAAACGACTGCTGCAGAAGTTAATTTTATTACCTCTAACACCAAAGCGTATTTAGATCTCCCTTTGATATTGATAAAATTGACATTCATGTCCGTGAAGGAGATAAAAATCCCCGTGGCACAGAGCAATTGGAAATAAACGACGGCACTTTCATATTTCTCGGTTAGCACGAGCATAAAACCAGGGTAAGCTACAGTGATGGCAAGCATACTCACGGGAAATAATACGAAGGCCAGGGTGGAAAAAGCTTTACGGCAAGCGTTTAGAAACCTTTCATAATCATCCTGAATAGGCGTCAAAGTGGACAACGTAGTCCCTTGAACAATGGAAGATATCAGCAGATTTGGTGTCTCCCCCCAGCGGTTTGCTTGAAAATAATGCCCTGTTTCGTCAGTATCATAGTATTTCCCTACCACACTTACATAAAGCGGCGACAGGATTTTGCCTAATAGGTTGGCTCCCATAAAGGAAAGAGAGAATTCCATGTGTTTCTTTATCGAGGCTCCACTATAGAAGAAGTCCATTTTCCAATCGCCCCAAATCCAAAACATGGTTGTTCTAAAGGTGATATATAATACTGGCTGAAGGATAAGCGCCCAGGTCCCGAATCCCGTTAATGCTAGGGTAACCGCTATCACGCCGGATAAGACCACCGAAAGGACATTGACGCGCGCAGTGATATTAAACTTTGACCGTTTAAGGATCTTGACGTACTGCACAATCCCGAATGCATTGAGCAAAAGCTGCAGGAACAAGACCCGCGCGTACAATGCGAGATTATCGATACCATAAAATTCCTCAATGTAGGGAGCAGCGATAAAAAGGGCTAAATAGATGATTGTAGAAACTGCTAAGTTAAAAACAAACATACTGGAGTAATCCTTGTCCTCCACGACTTTGGATCTGACCAAGGAGGTTGCCAAGCCACTATCGACAATGGAGGTTGCAATAACAGAGAAAATACTTAAGACACCAATGACGGCAAAATCGCTCACAGAGAGTACCCGTGCAGTAATAATGCCGACCAGCGTCGTGACCAATTGAAATCCCACCCGGTCTAACGCATTCCAAAACAGGCCCTTTAGCGTTAAGTTTTTTATATTTTCACTCATATGTAATCTAGCTTCAAACCTACATAAATTCACCTTTATACGCAATATCAAAGACGAATTCCATAGCTCCCGGAAGTATGAGGACTTGAACTGTATAACAGTTGCTATCTACTGGCAAAGGACGCATTTGACGCGATAATCCTTTCACAATTTATGGAAACGGTCTTCTACCGTCCCCTAATCCTTGTGAATATGAAAGGTTATGTCGAAATTTATGGACTGAAAAGTATTTTAGTGTAATCTTTTAATTTTTTTCATTTGAGGGATAGTAGTTTAGCACCGGTCATTTTATTCGTCTATAATAGACCTAAACATACGAAAAAGACGTTAGAAGCCTTAGAGAAAAGCATTGGTGCTTCTGAGTCGGATATCTATATCTATTCAGACGGTGCAAAAAACGGAGAGGAAATCGAACATGTCAACACGGTACGTGCACTCATACGAGAACCTTGGGATTTTAAAAGTATACATATTATCGAAAGGTCCAAAAATCTAGGACTTGCAACGAATATCATAAAAGGAGTAACAGAAGTAATTTCAAAACATGGCCGCGCTATCGTATTGGAAGACGACCTGGAAATATCAGAATTTGGCTTACAGTATTTCAATGATGCGCTTACCTGTTACGAAGAGGATGAACAGGTAATGGAGATCAGCGGCTATATGTACCCTGTAAACCATGCAGAGCAACTACCGGAGAGCTTTTTTTTCCGGGTCGCTAACAGCTGGGGCTGGGCCACCTGGGATCGGGCATGGAACCATTTTGAAGCAGATATTGACAAATTGACTGCTGATTTCTCTAAAACCGATATCAAGCGCTTTAGTATCGACCATAGTGAGAACTTTTGGAAACAGGTAAAACAGTTTAAAGCTGGAAAGATTAATTCTTGGGCCATCCGCTGGTATTTGTCTATTTTCAAACAAAATGGTCTGGCACTCTATCCAAGGACATCAATGATTCAAAATATAGGAACTGATGGTTCTGGAACACATTCGGATGCAGATCTGGCCTATAGGGTAACATTGGCAAGTCAAAAAGTAACTCAATTTCCAACAGAAATAAAGGAACACCAGGAAGCTTACGAAGCTATTAAGTACTTTTATAAGACCCGTAAGGGATCTTTTGCAAAACGTGTGGTTCGCTACCTGCGCAAACACTGGAATAAACGATAAGAGAAACTGTGAATACTGTTAAAATATCCATAATCACGATTGTATACAATAATGTCAGGGACATTGCCTACACCATTTCTTCTGTACTCCAGCAATCGTATCCAAATATCGAATACATCATTGTAGACGGCGCCTCTACAGATGGCACACTAGAGGTAATACGTCGCTACGAGGACCGTATCACCCGCGTTATCTCGGAGAAAGACAAGGGGATCTACGATGCCATGAATAAAGGGTTAGCGCTCGCTACGGGAGATTATGTGCTTTTTTTGAATTCGGGTGACGAGCTCTATGCTCCAGATACCATCCAATGTATTGTCGAGAAAGGTAACGGTGCTGATATTATCTACGGAGAGACCAAACTCGTGGATGAGCAACGTAACATCGTCGCGGACCGGAGACATAAAGCACCAGAGCAGTTTGACTGGAAATCATTTCGCTATGGAATGAATATCTGTCATCAGGCAATCTACATCAAAAGGGAGCTAACAACGCCTTACGATCTCAACTATCAACTGAGCGCTGATATCGACTGGGTAATCCGTGCTGCTAAAAAAGCGAAATCGACACAAAACGTACATCAGTATGTGGCTAAATATCTCGTAGGTGGGATGTCCCAAAAACGGCACCGTCAAAGTCTAAAAGAACGTTATGCAATATTTAAAAAACACTATGGGCTATTTGCCAATTGGTTCAACCATGGGGTGATTGCATTACGATTAATCAAATATAGAATGAAACATGGCAAAACAAGAGAATAACGGTTTAAACCCAGAGTTGCTCATCGAGCTGGCAAACAGTAAAATGCCGTATGGAAAATATCAGGGTTGGACCTTATATAAACTGCCGGAACCGTATCTTGCCTGGTATCGACAAAAAGGCTTTCCTGCTGGAAAAATGGGCATTTTATTGGCTACATTGTATGAAATTAAAGTCAATGGTTTAGAATACCTGTTGCAACCTCTCGTCAAAAAGTGACGAGCATCATTTTTTGGTTTCTCCGATTTAGTTAACTTTGCATAATTAATTCAAACATTAAACGCCGTTTGCAGCGGTATCAATGCACATATGACAAAATATCAAACATTGCTGTACTACTGTTACAGCCCTATCGAAAATGCGGAGCAGTTTGCTTCAGATCACCTCGAATTTTGTAAATCACTCCACCTAGTAGGCCGTATCATTGTTGCAGATGAAGGTCTCAACGGTACCGTATCAGGCTCTCCTGAGGCTTGTAAGGCTTATATGGACGCCATATATGCGGATGGGAGATTCAATCATACGGAGTTTAAAATAGATGATGTCGATGAGCCGTCATTTATTAAAATGCACTGCCGCTACAAACCAGAGATCGTCCATTCGGGATTGCGTGACCCCAAAGAAATAGATCCAAACCAACAGACGGGAATTCATTTGGAGCCACAGGACTTTATGGAGATGAAGGACCGCGAGGATGTCGTTGTCCTGGACGTGCGCTCAAACTATGAGCATAATGTAGGAAAATTCAAAAATGCCGTCACTTTGGACATTGAAAATTTCCGGGAGTTTCCAGAGAAAATAAAAGAGCTTGAACAATATAAAGGCAAGAAAATCCTAACCTATTGTACAGGTGGTATAAAATGTGAAAAAGCATCTGCCCTACTATTAAAGGAAGGTTTTGAAGATGTATATCAATTGCATGGCGGTATCATAAAGTATGGGAAAGAAGCCGGCGGAAAGGACTTTGAAGGGAAGTGTTATGTCTTTGACAACCGGGTGACGGTTGAAGTAAACTCAACTAATCCTGTTGTAATCTCTACCTGCAAAAACTGCGGGACAACTACACCAAAGATGATTAACTGTGCTAACCCAACCTGTAATGAGCACTTCACACAATGTGATGCCTGCGGTGAGAAACTAGATGGTTGCTGTTCAGAAGCCTGTATGGAAAGCCCTAATAAAAGAGAGTATGATGGAACGGGATATTATGTAAAGATCCCGCAACCTGTAAACATAGAGAAGATATCTAAGCGCAAACACAAGAATTTTGCTCCAAAGATAGAAAGTAACTAATAAAAAAGGCTGAAGTGAATACTTCAGCCTTTTTTATTCCATATCTATTCTTAGAACTTCCATTCTACGTAATTGATGCTCTTATCGACCGCCAAATACTTTCTTTCATAGTATGTTTTTATAGAAAGTACCTCATCAACTAGGTCAGACTTATACAGATCCGTTGTTTCTTTGATTACAGGAAGATTTTGTAAAGCAATCTGCTCTCTTGTATAACCATAAAAGAAGTCACTATCTGTTTTTAGATGCATAAGCCCATCTTCCTTCAAGATAATCTTATACCGTTCTAAAAACACAGGATTAGTCAGGCGCTTTTTCTCCCGGCTATCTTGTGGTTGTGGATCGGGAAAGGTGATCCAAATCTCTGAAACTTCGTCAGCCTCAAAGAATTCCAAAATAGTTTCAATCTGTATACGTAAAAATCCTACATTCTCTATCCCTTCTTCCAATGCGGTCTTCGCCCCTCTCCAAATGCGGTTTCCTTTATAATCTATTCCAATAAAGTTAGTATCTGGAAAGAACTTCGCTAAATTCACCGTATATTCTCCTTTTCCACAGGCCAATTCAAGTATTAATGGTTTGTCGTTACCAAAAAATTTGGTAGACCATTTCCCTTTATACTCCTTGCCAGCGTCCAACTGTACTACGTTTTTAAAAGTCGCAACCTCAGCGAATTTTCTCAATTTATCCTTACCCATAACAAATATTAAGTCGCAAAAATAATCTTATAATTTCATATGTATATAATTATTTATAAAAGTGTTTGTTTTCAATTGTATAAATGAGCTCGCTTCACTCGGTTTGTTTTTAAATTGTCATTAACTTGTCCCGATTCTCGGGATGGAATGTCCAGATTATCTTCGATGAACCTTTCGGAATTATTTTCATTCGTGTTTGTGTTTTGCAATCATGGACATTTCTCTATAAAAAATATAATTGGATGTGAGGCGTTACAAAATTCAATTTCGTCAGTAAATAACATGATGAGTGCATGAAGTAATTACATTTACTCATCACTATGACAGCTGTGCAATGTGGATGTTTTTATTAAACGTTATTATATTGCGTACAATTTTGAATTTATGTAGGTTTGCACTAATTCAATACTTTGGACGTGGAAAAAGAAGCTAAAATCTACGTAGCCGGCCATAGAGGTATGGTTGGATCTGCGATACATGAGAAGTTAAAACAAGAGGGATACACCAATATTGTGACACGAACATCTAAAGAGCTGGATCTTCGTAATCAACATGATGTAGCAGCCTTTTTTGAAGCCGAGAAACCGGAATATGTTTTTTTGGCGGCGGCAAAAGTAGGTGGAATCATAGCGAACAACACGTACAGAGCAGATTTTATCTATGAAAATATTGCTATTCAAAGCAATGTCATCCATCAAGCACATGTTCAGCAGGTCAAGAAATTATTGTTTTTAGGTTCTTCCTGTATATACCCTAAGCTTGCTCCCCAACCTCTCAAAGAAGACTATCTATTGACTGGCACATTAGAACCTACTAATGAACCTTATGCCATAGCAAAAATCGCAGGTATAAAAATGTGTGAGGCCTATAGAAGTCAATATGGCGACAATTTTATCTCGGTCATGCCGACTAATCTATATGGTTATAATGATAATTACCATCCGGAAAACTCACACGTGCTCCCTGCCTTGATCCGTAGATTTCATGAGGCAAAGGTTAATAAAGTCCCTGAAGTAACTATATGGGGAACGGGTTCTCCTTTACGTGAGTTTTTATTTTCAACAGATTTGGCAGAGGCCTGTGTCTTTTTGATGAATAACTACGATGAGGAACAATTCATTAACATCGGTGTAGGAGAAGACATTAGTATCAAGGACCTCGCTCTATTGATAAAAACAATTATTGGTTACGAAGGTGTGCTAAACTTTGACAGTAACAAGCCGGACGGCACCCCGCGAAAACTAATGGATGTCAGCAAATTACATGCTTTAGGATGGAAACATAGTATCGATCTAGAAGAAGGTATCCGTCTAGCTTATGCAGATTTTATAGCGAAACACTGTTAATAGGTTTCGCTATCTGGCGGAATTCCGAAATTCACCATATCGTTATTTTCAATATCTTCCAACGGAGCAACTTCTTTATGCTTCTTTTTGGATTTCTTTGGTCTAACGAATTTGGTAAGCTTAGACATCAGTGAACTGACTTTCCCCTGTGTAACCTGTGCTACTGCACTATCTGAGGCAAGTAGTACGATTGCTTTTTTAAGCCATCCAGAGTTCTTAAGAAAGGTTCTGTTCAGTACCAAAGGCAGTCCGAGCTGTAGTGCACGTGCCAACCAATCACTTTGATTAGCAGCCCCTTCTACCTTAGCTCCCCCTCCACTACCGAAGGCAGAGAAAATACCCTTTACAAAATCTACCCCCGGGATACTTGAAGTAATACTATTTATAAATCGGGCTGGTGCTTCGACTTTATGCTTAAGAAGCTGATACTGGTCGCCCAAGTACTCTTCCTGTTCCCTTTTGAGTTGATTCAAACGGACAATCTCTAACCGAAGGTCTCCTATATTTTTAATTTTTGATTTCACCTGCATATTATTGTCTTCGATGATCCGCCAGCTGGCAGATCGGTTTGTCTTTTAATCGCCATTAACTTGTCCCGATTCTCGGAATAGATTGTCCAGATTATATGAAGTATGCCTCGTTGCAAATGGTACGCATGCTGCTTCGCGGTCATGCATGTTTCTGCTTTGCAATCATGGACATTGCATCTTCTTATGTCGTTTTATTGTCCGATTGTGTATTCTGTCCCTCAAAAGTATTGGCCCCTTCATAAGAGTCCTTACTTTGTTGAGGTTCTTCAAAAAACTCCTCGTCTTCTTGCCATTTACCCAAAACCCGGCGAATGGTTAAATCCATAAACTTGGCTTCCAACTTCGGTTCAAAAGCCCGGATAATAAGAAGTATAACAAAGAAAATAGCCCCCGTGAGCAAAAAACCCAGTGCATTACTACCCAAAAGCTCTCCAAGAAAGAAACCAAGTGCTAGTGATAGAAAAAAAACAACGATTAAAGTAAGAAGCAGTTTGGTTGCGTCAAGGACAAGTGTTCCGATAACGCGGCCCATCCTGGCTATAGTTTTTAACTTCAGCAGCTCTACCTGTGTATCGACATATTCCTTAGCCTTTTGAAAACTTCCTGAAAATGAAAAATTTTGATCACTCATTGGATTGTATTTTATTTAAATGCCTATGAAGTACAATGTCGGTAGACACTGCACTTCATAAACTATTGTAAATATTAAGATTTTGGATTACCGTTTAATCCAAATTATGCATGTTCTTCTATTTCCTCATCAACGAATGCTTCTGCATTTGAAACTTTCGATTTGACCATTGCTAAAACTTTTTCTTTAAAATCATTAAGCTGATCAAGCTGTTCTTCGGCACGCTCTTTTAGTGCATCTCCGAGATCCGCTAATGACTCATTTATTTTCTCTCTCGTCTCTGTTCCTTTTTCGGGTGCAAATAAGACTCCTAGTACTGCTCCTGCTGCTAATCCAGCAAGTAATGCTGCTACAACTTTACCGCTATCTTTCATATATACTTAATTTATTTTTATTTATTACATGGATACTTCCAACGTCTTTATTTTCTACTATCATTATATGCTCCAATCCCTCAGGACGGAATACGTATCGTTATCTCCATAAAAGAATACCACACTATATTAGTTAAACAATAAAAAGACCAAATCGTTTAAAATAAATAATTCTGATGTATCTTTCTTCTTATAATATACCATATTTATCAGAAAACAGCAAAAACAAGTCCAAACTACCGTCTCTCATTAACATATTTTATCTATCTTTAGAATAACCAATTCTAAAAATTACGCTCGTAAAAACCTTTAGCAGTGCAGTTTACGGTATAGAATCCACGACTATATCTGTGGAAGTAAATGTTTCCACGGGAACAAAATATTATATCGTAGGGCTTCCGGATAATGCCATCAAAGAAAGTCTACAACGCATTGAAAGCGCCATATTGTCAATTGGATACCGTATGCCAAGACAGAAAATCGTTGTCAATTTGGCACCCGCAGATATCAGGAAAGAAGGGTCTGCATACGACTTGGCAATAGCTATAGGTATTCTAGCTGCATCTGGGCAGATTCTGGAAACACAGCTCTCGGACTATTTGATACTGGGTGAGTTATCATTAAATGGCAACGTACAACCTGTAAAGGGCATCTTGCCAATTGCTATTCAAGCTAGGAAAGACGGGTTCAAGGGAATCATCTTACCTCAGTCCAATGCTGCTGAGGCGGCTGTGGTCGGAGATATCAAGATACTCGGTATAGATTCCTTGCAACAGGTGGTAGACTTTTTTAATGAAAAAATGGAACTGGTTCAGACCTCAAGGCCCATAAACGATGATACTGCAACGGTTCCTATCAATCATGAACTAGACTTTGCTGATGTAAAAGGACAACAAAATATCAAACGTGCACTGGAAATTGCAGCAGCAGGAGGTCACAACATTATTCTTATTGGTCCACCGGGGTCTGGCAAGACAATGCTCGCTAAGCGGCTTCCTAGTATACTACCCCCCTTAACATTTGAAGAGGCACTGGAAACGACCAAGATACACTCGGTCTCGGGCAATCTATCCCGAAAGGAATCGCTCATGAACACACGGCCTTTTCGTGCTCCACATCATACAATCTCCGACATTGCACTCGTAGGAGGCGGTAGCAGTCCTCAACCAGGAGAAATATCATTAGCCCATAATGGGGTACTTTTCCTGGATGAGTTACCCGAATTCAAACGGACCGTACTCGAGGTCATGCGCCAACCGCTTGAATCGAGAAGTATAACGATATCCCGCGCTCGATTTACAGTAGACTATCCAGCCAGCTTCATGCTTGTGGCAGCCATGAACCCTTGCCCCTGTGGCTATTACAACCACCCAGAAAAGGATTGCCTCTGCGGTTCATTGGTTGTACAGCGCTATCTGAGCAAAATTTCGGGACCGCTACTGGATCGAATTGACCTACACATAGAAGTTACTCCTGTTGAGTTTAACGAATTGACGGAACAACATGACACAGAGAAAAGCGATACCATACGACAACGGGTAATACAGGCTAGGCATATCCAAGAACAGCGATTTGCAAAAGAAAAAGATGTACACTGTAATGCACAGATGTCCGCAAAGTATGTACAAGACCTATGCCTGCTGGACCAATCGGGCAAAAAGCTACTAAAGAGCGCTATGGAACGATTGAATCTATCGGCCAGAGCTTATGAC
This sequence comes from Sphingobacterium sp., assembly GCA_031277715.1. GTDB lineage: Bacteria > Bacteroidota > Bacteroidia > Sphingobacteriales > Sphingobacteriaceae > Sphingobacterium. Next base: position 13,891 of record JAITLW010000388.1, read on the forward strand.
CGCATACTCAAAGTAGCGCGCACGATAGCCGATATGGAACAGGAAGAACACATCCTAAACCAACATCTAGCAGAAGCCATACAATTTCGGAATCTAGATAGACAAAGTTGGCTGGGATAGTTTAAAACTGATCGATAAAGTGTCTAAAAATCCAGGGATAGAATAGAATGGTAATCAATATTCCAGACAGTGCTCCAAACAGGTGGGCATCATGGTTGATCCGGTCGTT
>JAITLW010000407.1 GCA_031277715.1 Sphingobacterium sp.
GACTGGCACAAGCTTAACATACTGTAAAACACTGGTTTCCTCTATTACTTTGGTATACGAAATATACGCCACATGCTGAAACCTCAATGCCCTATGCTTTCCAACAATCTGTACTTGAAATTTTCCATCCAAATCGCTACTACCAACTATTTGCGTGCCCAGCACCTCTACCTGTACTCCTGATAAAGGTAGTCCCGCTTCGTCCGTGACCACACCTCTAACAGTAACCTGAGCGTAGCACAGATGCATGCTGATTGACAACGCAATCAGCATTAGATATGTTAATAACCTCATAATCGTGGACCGTCTAAAAATGGTGCAACATAACTCCTGTCCAACAAATTCCTAAATGTTGCCATCTGTACGATCCCCCTCCTATTGATCCATATGTAATAAGGATACCCTCCCGGTTGGAAAAGCTTTGCTAGATATTCGTCTTCGACAATAGACACGATAGACGGTATTCCAACAGCATTTAACCGTTCTTTATTGCTATTGAGTTGGGTAACATCTTTGAGCCTGTCTTTGCTGACAATAGAATTGACCATGACAACTGCTAGATCATCAGGATTATTCTTTTTAAAGAATTCTATTTCGCTCTGCTGGCTTAGACAAGGCGCACACTTCGTATTCCAAAAATCCAGCACCAATAGTTTTCCCTTATGTTGTGCCAAAGACTGACGTATCGTATCTCCATCAATGAAAAACAGGTGTTCTTTCTCCCAAAATTCATTAGGCACCGAATATCCGACAACCCGTTTAGCCAATTGTGAACCTTCGGCCTCCTGCCCGAAGGCAGGAAATACCGATAGGCCACTAAACAACACACAGAATATGGTTAAAGCTATAAGCTTTGTTTTACTATTAAATATTCTTAGTACATCAGTACATCTTCTAAAAATGTCGCCTACAAAATTTTTGACGATTGCAGTGGGATGCACTAACATTGTGTCAAAAGTTTTCAGCGACGAGCTTTTTGCATACTTTTTTGCGGGTAAAAAGTATGGGCCACTCTCGGCCTGAGAGAGCATACCTCTCCCATCCCTTAAAAAATTCTTCATTTTTTCGGTTACATTATGCAATAGACAATGCTATTGCAGATTCAAAAATCTAGTACGATTTCTGAATGGATCTTACGGTTTGTATTGGTTTATAATCGGTTTGTACGCTCCATTCAAGAAAAAATAAAATACCGACCTCTCCAGATATTGATAAACAATATCTGCATGAACCATTTTAGTTGGTAGGCAATAAAATCTGTCTTATCTTTAAGGTGGAAAAATAATAAGATAGACCGATTCGCTTTACCTATGCAAACTATTTGTTTTCATACGAGAGGTCGGACTACAGACGCTACAGGCGGGCTGATTGTATAATAGAGCTAATCGGATACATCCGATCATAGCGCTTTTTACATAGCTAGTGTGATTATATCCCCCTTACGTCTGTAATATGGTGGCAGAGTTTACTCCGGCGATGTGGGTACGTTCTTTATATGCAAAAATTGGGAATACCATAATGACCGATGCGATATCGGTAAGAAATGGCGTTTGTTGGTTTTAATTTTCGTTCTCATAATCATTTAATGTTTATAAAAACGATGAAACTCAACCCAATATGGGAGAAGGCTATAGAAATCCAAAAGGGTGAACTCTAATGCTTCCGACCAATGGTACCGCCAGGAACCTCTTCTTCTCATACGCGATGAGAGGAATTTTCCATCGAAAGACTAACGTAGAGCCCACCCTTCTGAAAAAAGATATCTCAAAGATATAAATATTTCAGAATGGGGCGAACTCCGAGTCTACTCGCTGGATTAAAACTGGCGGTTTTATGAGCTGAGTGACATCGTTGGATAGAAGTATCACTTCAATCCTAATTGTCGCTTTAAATAACTATTACAAATATAAGCAATTATACTCGACTGTCACCTATAGTTGACAGTTTATTTTAAATAAAGTATAACAGAAGTAAATACATGACAAAAACTAAAGATGAAGAAACGGAGTGTTTTAATAAAAACTTATTACTCTTTATTAATGTCAGGTTTCTCTCACCAATAAAAATTGGGGACAGACCTCCCTCTATTCGTGAATATGAAAAAATAACTTCAATTGGGAGAGGAACTATTGACAAATTGCTCAAAAAAGAAGGTTATGATGTACCAATATCAACTATTTCGAAAGTTTGTAAATATGCTGAAATATCTCTAGCGGAATTCTTTACTATGTTTGAAGCTTATCTAAAAGAAACCAAGTCAGAAGAATAGAAGCAATTATAAACCAATTATAAGCTCGGGGAAATTATGAGTAAGAAAATAGAGATTGAAGGCTTGGTCTATAAAAAACAAAACCCGCTAGCTTGAATTTCTTCAGGGGCTAACGGGAATAATCTAACACGAAGATAAGACTATTTTTGAATATAACAAAATACTAACCAATATGTTGTATCAAGATTTTGAGAATACAATATCAGCTCCTCGTATGAGTAGATATTTACGGGCCTGCAATGGTAATAGCCGGAAAGCAATGACTCTGTATAGAAAAAATTTAAAACTATCTCAAGAGCTGTTTACGGTGATTAGTTGTTTTGAAATAGCTCTCAGAAACAGGACAAATGTATTATATAGCAATCTTTATGGTGAACATTGGCTAAAAGAATCCGTTACGGATCGAGGTATTTTTGATAATCACAATTGTAGACACACTAAATCAATTATTTTACAAAATCTAAAAAAGACGACTAATCTATACAGCCCTGCAAAGTTGCTGGCAGAAATGGACTTTGGATTCTGGAGATATTTATTTGCGCAACCCCAATTTCATGCAGCGGGGAAACACCTGTTAAAAATATTCCCTGCTAAACCCACAAGTACACCCGCAATACAGTACAATCACAGCTATGTCTTTAATCAATTAGGTAAGATCAATGAGCTGAGAAACCGTATCGCTCACCATGAACCCATCTGCTTTCAAGTTGGACAATCGGTAATAGATACGACTATGGCGAGACAGCACTATAACTTAATAATCCAACTATTCCAGTGGATGACCATAGATGAATCTGCCCTTCTTTATGGTCTTGATCACATACTCACCGTTTGTAATGAAATTGATAGCCTTTTGCCAAGCTAAACAAACTTTCTGAACAAGCGGGAGAAGTATCCTCGATAAGGATCATATGGAGTGGAAACCAATGGTCACGTACCTGGTCGGTGAAAACTACCAACTTTATCTCCATCTTGCTGACCTATCGCAGGAGCAAATGGGGCAAGACCGCATCGAACGATTGAGAGGTCTATCATTAGATGCAAGACTGAAAGATAAAGAGGGCTTGGACGAATTGGCGATAGCTTTGGTGTGGAGTTGGCAAGAAAAAAGGGGGGAGTTAAAAAAACTTAGAATTCTAGATAACAAGCATTTACAAAACATCGATTTAAAAAAAGTGTGGAGCTGGCAAGAGAAAAGTGTGGAGTTAATAAAAGGAAGAAATAGAACTCTTATAGCGACTCTCCTGCTAGCTATTACTCCAAGTACAGTGGATGATATTACTGATATTTTAGGCTATAAAAGTAAACCTCGTTTTAGAGAGGATTATTTAAAACCAATGCGGGATAGCAGGCTCATCGAATACACACTGGAACAGGCTAATGACCCAAACCAAAAGTACCGCATAACACAGCGAGGTATAAACTTTCTAATGGGAAGTCCTATATAAAAAGAGCCTAGACTAAACAATACAAAATATATTGTCAACTGCACGGCTACCACTATTATCTCCCCTCCTTAACAGGCAGTACAATCCTATTATTCTCTAGCTTGAGCAACTCCCCTATCCGAGACCGTTACAGGTCACCCTCTACCAGCACGTCTATAGACACATGAGAGTATCTGGGAATATGGGAAAATGTCTACAACCCAGATTTTAATTATGGCGAATTCGCCATAATTAAAAGTCAAGCCGGACTCAACAGCTATAAGCTGAGTGTCAAAGAATGGGTAGAAAAAACAAATGCAGTAGGCTTAAAAGCTACCGCTGGAAGATATGGAGGAACATATGCCCACCCTGATATTGCGTTTGAATTTGGAATGTGGATTAGCCCACAGTTTAAGATATACCTTATAAAAGAATTTCAACGTCTAAAAGACGATGAAAACGATCGACTAAAACTGGATTGGGATTTACAACGTACCTTGACTAAAGTAAACTATCAGATACATACCGATGCAATAAAAGCAAACCTAATACCACAGCAGATCACGAAGCAACAAGCAGGACTTGTCTATGCTACAGAAGCGGACCTCCTCAACGTGGCTCTCTTCGGTGTTACTGCTAAGGAATGGCGGGAAGCGACCCCCAACCTAAAAGGAACGACGAAGTCCTCAACGAAGTTAAATATGCGAGACGATGCCACAATAGAACAGCTGGTGGCCCTGAGTAATCTAGAGAGCATAAATGCACTGCTCATTCAACAGGGTTTGCAACAGAGCAATAGACTAATAGAGTTGAATAAGGTAGCCATCACACAGATGAAATCATTATTACAAAATGAGTCTATAAAAAAAATAAAAACAATCAGATAGAAAAATTACTAGATTCCCTCCAGAGTTCATTTTAAATTTGTTGTTTTTAAAAGGAAAAATGGATTCCTACGGAATTTATGTTTCAACTCACCAAAGATGAATGGCGTGAGCTTATCACAATCTGTGATAACCTACCTGATGGGGCTAAATACAGCCCTGCAACTCCTTTCGCATTTTCGGAGCAGGACGTGGCTATGTTGTCAAGTGTACTAAACAGTGACAGAGCCGTCGCAATAAATATTCAAATCATGCGGATATTCACCCGCATGAGACAGCTACTTGCAGATAATACAGAAGTAAAATTGGAAATTGCCGAAATCAGATATGCTCTCGAACAAATCGCCAAGAAACAAAGAGGCCACGACCAGAATATCGAATTGCTTTTTGAGTATATTGACAGACTGCAGGAAAAGGAAGAAAACACGGTGATTAAGCCAAACTCAAAAGGTGAAATCGGATTTAAGATCGGAGGAAAATAAAGCAATGGATTATAAGCCAATCCCCCTCCGATAGAATGAACTATTAGATTACCTGTTTACAATAGATGTTACTTGTTGATATTCTTCAGCCGAAACAGCTTCATGCCAGTTAATCAATTCATCAGACTTTTGCGAGGTCACACTAATAAATGTAAGCTGAGAATCTGGCGTAGCTCCAATCCAATGGTATAATCCTGGAATAGTCTCTATACGATCGCCTTTGCGTATGGCGATAGCCTCCTTGCCTTTAGATTGATAATAACCTTCGCCTTCTGTTACCATTATAACTCTACCACCTGGTAATGACTGCCAATTAAAATAACTACCTGCGGCGAGTTGATAGTTGGCCACTCGAATGTCGGAATATAATGAATCTGTTGTCAACCCTTGAAATACGCCTTGCCCCTGAAGGTTTTTGGAATCAATTGGAGCTTCTGCCAAATCAGTAAACATGGCGGTTTCTGCACAGTGCATACCCTTTAGATGACGGCTTGTAAAACCAACTACTATCGTCAATACGACTACCGATGCTACTATATAAATGTACTTGTTCATATCTATTTATCTTTTTTAAACTAAGACAAACTTCGAAATAATAGTCTCTCCATTTATATATACGCCGACCAAAGCGAAAAACCGGGGGATAAAGGCGAAAATATCAACCAGCTATCATCCAATCTTTAAAAGTAGCGGCTTTGTTTTTGCTGATATAGATAGGCTCTGGCACATCGCTGTTCAATGTGACAAGTAGACGGCTATCAAACCAAATCGTGATATCTTTAATGGCATGACGCGCGATGATAAACTGCTTATTCGCACGATAAAATAGCGCAGGATCTAACGTCTGGAAGATCTGATCCAAGGTCTTGCTATAGGGATACTGCTTCCCATCCTGTAATTGTATAACGGTATGCTTGTCTGTCGTATAGAAATAGGAAATCTCTGTTACCGGAATTGGTAATAACTTATCTTTTACAGGAACTAAGAGACGTTCGCTATAACTCTTCGCGGGGCTCAAATTGCTGATTTGCGAAAGATAGGCTAGAATATCGGGTTGCGATAATTTCTTAAACTTATCCAATGCACGTTGCAACTCCTGGCTCTTTATAGGTTTTAAGAGATAGTCTATACTGTTGACCTTGAAGGCTTCGATAGCGTACTCATCGTAAGCTGTGGTAAAGATAATGGGTACCTCTACGGTAATATGATCGAAGATCAAAAAGGAGGAACCATCCGATAGATGGATATCCATTAGTATAAGATCAGGTGCAGGATTGTCATTCAACCATTTAATGGTCTGTGACACGCTCTCTGTGTTGGCTACTACCACTATTGTAGAATCTATCTCCCTTAGAATCTCTACCAGGGTTTCATATGCTGCAGTTTCGTCTTCGACAATTAAGATTCTCATAGCGCTTATTTTAAAGGTAATATGACGGTATATAACTGTCCATCATCCTGTACACGGATGGATTGACCTAACAATAGCTTGAATCGGCTCTCTAGATTATCAAGTCCTGTACCATTGGTCGTAGGGCGTACGAGCTTTGGATAGATTGGGTTAGAAATACACAGTTCGTCCTGCTCGTTTAACCATATCCTGACCAGCATTTTGTGATCGCTATCTACCACATTATGCACCACAATATTGTCTAATAACGGGAGAATGGAAAGCACAGGAATCTTCAGATTAAGTTTACTTTTTTCAATTTCGATTTGATACTGTAGCTTATCCGAAAAGCGAACCTCCATCATGTACTGAAAGGAATTGACGAAGGCTAGTTCTTCTGCTAGTGTAACGAGGCCTTTTTTATGACTTTGTAGGATATAGCGGAATACATCGGACAACTTGTCGAGGTAGGTCAATGTCAGCTGATCCTCTTTCTTACGAATGAGTGAAGCTAAGCCATTGAGCGAGTTAAAGAAAAAATGAGGGTTGATCTGATTGGTCAATGCATCATAGCTGCTCTGTAAATTTTGTACTCGGAGTTCTTCGATTTCCTTATCTTTTTTCCTTTGGTCGAGATACAGCATAGCAATGTGACCAACCAACGTGCTCAATACAGCGACAATGAAAAACTGAAAAAGTACGAGGCTCCCATAATGCCTGTTTTTTACCAGAAGTAGGTAACAAATGCCCCCATAAATGGCAAATGCTATAAAAGTAATTAATAGATTAAGGAAGAATCGCTTAGAAAGGGTAATACTATGCAACGATTTTAAATTATACCGGACCAATAAAAAGATCAATGTAGAAAGTAAACTGTAACGGATCAGCAATAGGGTGATCCGTTCGGTCTTTGCACCTCCTGCCAATTCTTTCAGCTCATAGGGCAACCACGTAATATCGGGATAGATCACAAAAAGTGCAGACAGCAATGCTAAAGCCAGTAACTGCCAGGTCTTAAATCGATCTAAGAGATGATATGTTTTGTCAACTGAGGTGTCTCGCATGTATTAAAATTACAAATTTGTACCTTCATAATATGCAACCGGGGATTAAAACGAAAAAAGGGGTATTTAAAGCGAATGAATACTCCTAATGTTTTTACAGAACAAGGAGTGGCCAGGCTATTATCTGTTCTAAACAGTGGCAGAGCGACAGGTTAATCGAACTGAATAAGATAGCCATCACACAGTGAAATCATTATTACAGAGTGAGGCTATTAAAAAATTGAGGTAATAACAAACTATATTCAACAACTTGGAGAGAAGAAAATGGGATTAAATATAAACTACAGGCCGGCTCTAGACAGCGATAAAAGCTTTCTATTAGAACTACGATCCAAGACTATGGATCCTCACTTAGTAGCCTCTTCCCTACCGGTATCCGAAGAAGCACACCTGTCCCGGATAAATTATAAGTTTGATCAGGCCTATATTATTGAACTGGACATGGTAGCGATCGGGCTTCTGAAAGCTGACCGTAAGATAGATGATATAGAAATTATACAGATTCAGATCGCCCCAGAGTATCAGAATAAAGGTATTGGCAGGTCTGTCCTGCAAGCCGTCATCCAGGAGGCTACCGCATCCAACCAATCGGTATCACTGAGCGTCCTAAAAGTAAACAGAGCACAGGAGCTCTATATCAGTCTAGGCTTCAAAACTGTGGCTGAGGATGAGTCTTCTTACTTAATGCAGTACGGCCCAGCAGGCATGAGCCTCTAGCTGGTATAGCTAGCCAAAAATATAAAATATAAAAAAGCCGTCCCGAATTTACTTTGGGACGGCTCACACTATAGTTTATTTTTTCTTCTTTAATGTATAGATACGTTGAATTTTGAAAACACTCCCTGCATCAGTATGAGTAAGTACCAAATGTTTTGTAGATGGATCGATATAAAACTCATATTCCTTGGGTTCTGTATCAATATCATAATCATCATTGTGATTATGCTTCTCAATCTTCTTTAAATGATTTGCTTCCACGTTAAGGTAAACTTTATTCTGATCGATCCTATAGTTGTGTGGATGTACCACCTTCGAGAAATCTGCTTCATAATAACATATACCATTTGAGGCAAACCTATAGGTGTCATGATTGTAGTCTTCATAATCTTTAATAGTCTCTTCACCTTTCCCGGTCATTATCTCACGTAGATGTATAGTCTGCCATTTACCCAATAAAGGATTGTTACTAGTCTGTGCCTGACTAGATAGTAGAAAAAAGAACAAGATGAATGTAGATAATAGATGTTTCATACGTTTTACGCTTTAAATACTTTATGATTTCGTGTATTTTCCACGACTAGTGGAAATGGAACTGCAAAAATAGTTATTAACGGGTTCTTCGGGGCTTTTTGTCCGGGTAGTACTGAGGATAGCATTTGGGTGGTACCCGGGTAGTTTGGGACCTATAAAACGTAAAATTAATGTATTAATGTAGGAGTAGCTCCACTAATGCGAGCTTTTAACCCGTCTCTTTGTTAAAGTTTTGTTAACATCAAAACTCGGAATACTATCGGCATAGATATTGCCGTTATATCAGTATTCATAATTTAGGTTAATAATTGGTTAGTTAAAAATACCTGAAGCTCCCCGCTTCAGGTATTTTTTCATATTGATTATATCTACATTGACAAAAAACAACTCATTGAAGGAGTAAAAAGTATACTAAATGAAGAATGAATACCAAAAAAACTTAGAACAGTTTAAAAAGGATCTACAGTGCTTATCCCACCAAACGATTATTGATATAAGGGATATTCTGATGGATAGAAGTATCGTCTATCAGTACAAAAGAACAAACGCAGATATTGTGGTTTATCTGTTTGAATATGATTTCGAACTACTCGATCTAACCTTCTTTGGTCTGGACAAAAATCTAAGTCAGTATACTGAGCACATTTCTATTCCAAGCACATTCCCGGAGGAGGACTGGAAAACGATCACACGCAATTCGATCTACAATTTTGAGAGTGAAAAGACGATGAAGCGGTATGATGAAAATGTGGACCAGGATGAATCTAGCTCATTTGACGATTATTTTGACGAAAAGAATGAGGCCTTTGAAAACTGGTTTCTGGATTGCTGGAAAGAGGCAAGCCAAGGTATCGAGCTCGACAAAGGGTTGTATTTTTCTATTCATGATACTGGAGAAAGGCTCGACCTATCCTCAATGACTGAAGTAAGCGAACAAGAAATTATAAATAGGCTGAATGCCAGTGCGGGTTAAAACTTTGAGAACCAGATGAGATTTGAAAAATGGGGAAGTGATAATAAAAGCAGGTTCAGCACATCAGTCTATAGTGCATTTCTTATAATACTGTCCGCTTTTATAGTAACACTCAAAGGTATCGGGCAAAGCCTCTTTTTCGAAAGGCATGCGCTGGATTATACTATCACTTGTTAGGTTTTGGATTACCTCGTAAAGGGTCTCTCCGACTTTTCGAAAGCCGGTACCTCTAAAATCGGTAATGTAAATATCAAACTCATTGTCCACGCCCGACTCTACATCCCAGAACAGGTAATAGCCATTATCGCTAGCAGCAAAAGGAACTAATCTCTTCAATAGCGCTACCGAGCCATCGGGCTCTAAGTCAAACCAGATATCATCGTCCAGTACATCTTGGTAGTAGGTAGATTGGATGCCTTTACTCCGAACATTCCAGGAATCACCGTAATCTCCCATGGGGATATAGACGTGAAACTGCCCCAATAGTAGTCCATAGCCCAGAGAACGGGCAAACGCCTTGTAAGAATCAGGAAAAGACTGTCCACTGGGAAACCGATAGCTATCGAGAAAGGCTAGGTCACCGAATTCGGTAGGCTGGCCGACTATTTTTAAACGGAATGTTTCCATACGCTATAACAACAGATTCAGAACTACGATAAAACTACAAAAAATGTATCGATACTGCCAGTGACAACCTGGAATCCATGGTATCTGAAATAAAAAGCCGTTCGGGACATCCCCAAACGGCTATATTACGCATATAAGGTGTATTGCTGTTTCTAATCGCTCGTTATCTAGGGGCCCCGGCATACTTCCAGCTACCACCAGGATTCAGCTCGGCTGCCGCAACTGCCCAGGCCATTACGTTGCCGATAAGTTGACTATTTAAAGTCCAATGCTGATGTGCGGCAACACCATTGCCCGCAACACCATAAGGTGTAGGGACAGGTTGCTCCAAGTCATTCAGTTCAAACGGGCTGGTATAAGGGCTGTGATCAGGTCTGCCACTGGCCGTAAACTGACCGGTACCTATATAGAAAAAGTCCTTTAGATCATGCTTAAAGATATTAATCCCCACCCCTTCTGTAACCGTACTATTGGAGGCCTTACCTCTGGAATAAATCGTTGCATTGCTACCAACACTACTCAAAGTCATCAAGCCCTTATTAAAGGAACCCCAGTGCGGCTGACGGGGATTGAGATTGCCAAAAGGTCCATTCATAATACGATCATTTACATTCTGTGCAATAAAAGGGTACACATAGCCCTGATTACCATAATCGTAAATCCTCGGTTTGGTCCCTAACAGCTGTTCAAAGAAATACTCCAACTGCCCACCGCTCCAGGAAGCCATCATAATGACTACCCCTCTGTCATTAAGATAAGCCAGCATGGCATCGGCAAGCGCCCTCGTGCGAATCTCAAAGCCCTCTCCGGTAATCATAATATCCGGACGCACACTAGGGCTCGTGGAGTTCAGACGGGCCACAATAGCAGGCTCCACATCACCACTGATACTCACAGGATTACCACTCATATCCACATCATCATAGCGGATAAAATTATTAGCCATATTATTTGCGTTACTAGAGCCCTTCCAGATTTTACCGGAACCATCAGGCTCAATACGTACGGCGCTAGTGACATCATCCCCAAAATTGATAGGGCTATTAAGAAGTGTCCAGCCTAACTCAGACTCCATAGCATATCCTCTATCTACAGCCCCCCTACTGGCGACATGCAGAATCCGCTTGGCAGATGCTCTGTAAAACAGCATAGCTGTACCTAACAAGCGCTCTCCAAGAGCCGGGGCAGGAAAATTGTAGGTAAATACCGGCTTCGCCCCTCCAAGGTGCGTAGCCAGATCCTTGACCGCATCAGCAGGGTTGACATGATAAAACTTCATCAGTAACTCTTCGAGCCGGACCTGGATCGAAGTGACAGCGCTGACATCCGAAGTATAAAAATTGGCTTCATAAATATGATAAACACTATCTTTCTTAAAAGCAATATCAGATACCGGTTCTACAAGTAGGTTGCCAGTCAATGTACCTCCTTTGATATTGAGGACATCTTCTCTTAAATGACTGTCATATACAAATTCGGCCCTCAGGTTCAGAATATCCCCATAATTGGCCAATCCTGTAAGGTCCATCCGTACGGATAGCTGAACGACCTTGTGCTCAAATACCAAAGGTACAGGGACAGAAGGGACTCCTTCCTGGTCGGGTACAGTCACGTCGGCCGGATGTGCGTACAAGAGGTCTTTGTAAATCGAGGTCGACACGCTCGGATTCATCGGGTCGGATGGTTCCGGAATATTCTTATCATCATTATGCGAGTAGGCATAGATCTCATAGGTCTCGCCTTTGTATACTTCAATAGAAATAGAGGTCCCTGCCACCGCCTGCACATTGCCAGCCAATCGGCCTGAGTTTTTCTCATAAATAAGTAGGCGGTAGGTATTTCCCTTTTTCATGGTACTCGTCGATGGCGGATTGTTCATCTGTACTTCCATCACAGGGCCTTGCGCTGCTGTACGGCTTTGTGCTCCTCCAAGCTGTATCTGCTCGGCATACACATCTGCCGAAAATCCAGCTCCTCTGCCCATGTTGCTAGATGCGGAGATTCCCATGGATGCCGTCTTCGGCTCCTGTCCGTAGATACTTACCCCCGACTTCGTTTTGGGAACCTTGATATTCGCGGCCTTGACCCCCTCGACATTAATAACTAATACGGAGTTCTTCTCGCCGGTAGGCCCCACAACTCCCTTATCCTTGGCACAGCTCAGGAAAAGGGTTAGAATAAGTAGTACATTGAGCCAGAACAAAGGGCTCGTGTGAAGCTTCAAAGCATTTGTAGATCTGTTCGTTTCCATAGATAGTTAGGTCTTAAAAGGTATGATCCACAATAACTTCCCGCTCCAGCCAGTCTACGACCTCTACATCACCCGAAGAGGTACCTGGCTTTAGATTACCTATTGAACCTGCTGCTATAGAAGACTCCAGCTCGATCCGGACTACAGATAGCTGTGGTGGGAGATATACTTTTTTCTTTTTCGGAACGTCCTCCCTATGTTCAAATTTTGAATTCATAATAATATATAGTTATAAACGGTAATCAATAAAAACAAAATACCTTCAAATAACAGAAGAGCCCAGGCCATAGCAATACCAGGCCATAACAAGCTCCGAAAACCCACAAACCCATCAACAATAAAAAGGTATCAGTACTACTGTGCTATTCGTGTAATAAAACACCCGCCTCGCGACGTTAGGTAGATATAACACAGTGTTACCAGCATGATAACACCAGAAAACAGTTTTTGTTTTAACTATTAAAAAAAACATCAATGCCAGATCGATTACATTAAGGCTACAATCTACTTACGAATATGGATATGGTACATATTATAGGTACGTAGTACATCGTAATCGAACATGCTCATGAAAGAATATTTGAGCACAATACCAGGATAAAAACTTAATTAAAAATATAAGACTTTAAAAAAGCCCTAACACTTCTAGTGTCAGGGCTCTCTTGAAATAAGAAGTCCGATATACGCTAGGCATATCGGACTCCGCTGTTATACTTTATTAAAGAACCTGAGTTCCATATGAAACCGCCTAATTAAAGACTAGTTTCTATTGATACCATGATAATGGGCTCTATTCAACATCCAGGACATCATATTACCAAACACAATACTATTGGCAATGGTAAAACCTCCTGCTGGCGTACCTGATGCAGGCGAACCGGATACTGCCGCTGAACCATACGGTGCAAGCGCTGGGAATTTGGTCGCGGGATTGATTCGGAAAGGATCATCCGTAGTACTAGTCACAGCAGTTAGTTTCTCATTCAGGTAAAATCCTCCATCTCCAACAAAAACGAAACCTTTGGTCTTATGCCTAAAGAAAACCATTCCTGGCTTAGAAGGAGCTACTTTATTCTGGGCATGGTTGCTATATACTATAGCATTATTCCCCGTGTATCCAGTTACATATGATGTACCAATTCTATCCTGCCCTAGATGGTACGGTCTCGCATCTCCAAAAGGACCATTCAGCATAATATCATCCGCCGCTCCCTCTGGTGTATCTGTGAATTTGTAGACGCCATAAGACTCCACATTCCGTTCCGTTGAAACTGACGCCCCCATGATATTCCCTATACCTCTACCAGCATAAGAACCTTCAAGAGTAGCATCATCAAGTGTAAAGAGTACATTTCCACCTCTGTCTATATATTGCTTAACCAGATCCCAACATGCGTCATCCAAATAGTTGAACCAACTTGCCACTATGAGAACATCAGGATAGGTAGCGGGATTAGTCATCAATGCTTTAAACTTGTTCCAACCAATAAAGCTCTCATGCGCTAATGTAGCTGAAGTAGGCGCATCGATGGTAAGACTTTTAATGCCTACATACTTACTTGTAGGACCAAAATTCGCTGGTTCTCTTAAGAATGCGCCAGCAGCTGTAGCCGGATCCAGACGATAACCATTGCTTGCATTACCATTACTAAAAGGTAATATACGC
>JAITLW010000004.1 GCA_031277715.1 Sphingobacterium sp.
GGTAAAATTACGGATCAGAATGGCAATCCCATCTCTTACCTACAAGTCTTTCTTAAGGAAGAGGGTAAGAATGTAAATATGGGTATGACTGATGATCAGGGCAATTACCAAATTTTTGGCGTTTCTGCTGGAACTTATGACATTTCTACCGGTGGAACTATGACCTGCATGAGCATCCATACCGAAAAAGGTATTTATGTCCCAGCTTCAGAAGTAAAGTTCGTTAATCTTAAGATTAATTGTTCTACCGAGCTGGATGAAGTGGAAGTACCGTATGTACCTCCTGTTTTCACTCAAGACAACACCACTTCATCTCAAAAATTAACCGGAGATGAAGTGCGTAAAACCCCAGGACGCTCCATTTCTGCTGTACTTTCAAGTATGGAGGGTGTTGCATCTGTAGATGGATCCGTTCAATCTGTACGCGGACACCGTAGAGATGGACAACAAACTATTATTGACGGAGTCCGTGTTCGCGGATTGAGCGGAGTTTCTTTTCAATCCATTGAAGGCTTGGAACTTCTTCAGGGGGGAATTCCTGCTGAGTTTGGAGACGGAACGAGTTTTACAATTATTACAACCCGTGGTGTGGCAAAGGAATATCACGGCAGTGTTGAACTTAGAAGTTCTTTAGAGGGGTCTGGACAAATGATGGGTGAAGCTACAATTACAGGACCTTTACTTAAGGGTAAAACACCGCAAGAGCCCGCCCGAATGGGATTCTTTCTCTCAATGCAAGGCAGTTACGATATTGATGGTCGCCCAGCTTACGGTGGCGTCTGGAGTGCAAAACCGGAAGTGCTTCAAGATATTATAGCAAAACCAGTTGAATATAGACCTATTGGAGAACAATACTATCCTTTCTATCGAGCAAATGAACTTAATGTAAACGATTTTCAAAAAAACAGATTTCGTAAAGATGCACAGTATTGGGATTTCCTAGCTCAAGGAAAAATTGATATTATGGGAGGGGGTAAAGATGCACGTGGAAGATCAAAAAACAACCTCCGCTTCTCTTTATCCGGATCGTATCAATTAGACCAAGGACACTCTTGGGCATTCAGAGATGGAATATTTAACACAGCACATAATGCTACCTATACCCGTAATACAATGCGCTTGAACGCCAGACTTATGCACCGCGTAAAAACAGATACTGCCGCAAACGCAATTCTGAAAAACATTATGTATGATGTGAATGTAAACTTCCAACTCTATAATAATGTTGAACAAGATAGAATCCACAGGGACAACTATTTTGATTATGGATATATAGGGAAATTTTCAACGGAAAGAAAAGATTTTTATCGAGAAGATGTCTATAGATGGGAAAATCCACTTGCTGACCCGCAGGAACCAGATTCTATTGATATGCCTATTATTCGACTTTCAAACTGGCAAGCACCCTACTGGGTTACTTTTGACAAAGATGGGTTTACAAAAAATGGGAATTACTACAATCCCGATTTGTTGCCATATACGCAAAATTTCATTAATTTTATTAAAGAAAAAACAGGAGTTGACATTCTTCATGCAACACAAGAAGAAAAAGAGAAAGTTTTTGATTTTTTTGGACCTTTTGATTATAACTTAAGCAACGACCACTATCGAAACTTCTTCGCCATCCTTAATGGTGATGAACCACGTGATATTGCAAACAACATTTTCTCGCCGCCGGGGATAATTAGCTCGGGAGGGTTTCGGAAATCAAGGGAGGAAACAATAGGAGCAAAAATCAACCTATCTCTTAACATCCTTGATCATGAAATTAAATTTGGTGCAGATTTCGATAAACGCACCCAGAGAAGTTATTGGCTCAATGCAAATAATTTGTGGACAATGATGAGATTTCTAACCTATGACGAAGCCTCTTTCTCACTTGATTTTTCGAGCCCCTATTGGATGAACGGTGGAGAAGAACCATTATGGATATATGATGACTGGTCGGAGAGTGGATACACTATTGTTGATACGCTTATGTTTGATATTATGCCGAATCTCACAAATTTTGATAAGAACCTAAGAAAAAAATTGGGAATTACGAATGAATTACAGTATCTTGACATTGATAGTTACGATCCTAACATTTTTTCTTTGGACTTGTTTTCTAATTATGAGCTTCTCAATCTAGGTAATAGTTATGTTAATTATAGTGGTTTCGATTATAAGGGAAATATTTCTAATAGTAAAATGAATTTGGGTAAATTCTTTAGTAGCGAGAAATTTCATGACGATGATAAATATAGTATTGGTGCTTTTGAACCCATCTATATGGGGATTTATTTACAAGATAAATTTTCTATCTCAAATCTTCTTTTCTCTTTAGGTTTACGTTTAGACTACTTCAATGCTAATCAATACGTTTTAAAAGATCCATTCCTTTTAAGGCCGGCCTATAATGTTAGTGACTTAAAGGGTCATGAGGACTGGAGAAACTACAATTTTCCTGATAATGTTGGTGCAGACTGGATACCGTATGTATCTTTAGCAGATTTTGATATAGAAACAGCTCCACATGGTATTATTGCCTATAGAAGCGGAAAAACATGGTATAATAATCAGGGACAAGAAATTGCAGATCCTACATCTTACTTGGGACCCGGTGGTCCTATTTTAACAGAAGCTACTAACCCTGAAGATATCTCAAAAGTTACATCAAATGCTTTTACAAAGTATAAACCGCAATGGAGTTTAATGCCCCGTATTTCATTTTCTTTTCCTGTTTCAACAAATTCTCTTTTTTATGCACACTACAACATTATTACCATTCGACCTACAGACTTGCAGGTTAATCCAATAGCATACTTGTTTATTTCGGAATACCAAACCCATAGAAGAATTATTTCAAATCCGAATCTTCGCGCACAGAGAACAGTAATGTATGAGATTGGATTCAAGCAGGCAGTTGGAGAATATGCAGGCCTTAGCTTTGGTGCTTATTACAATGAAATTAGAGATCAAGTTCAGTCATATCGTTATACCGGAGCATATCCAAACACATATTATTCTTATGAAAATCAAGACTTTGGAACGACTCAAGGGTTTGTTTTAGGACTTACTATGAGAGGTTCAAAAAACTTGTCGTTCCGAGCTAACTACACACTACAATTTGCCAAAGGAACAGGTTCAAGTGCGGCTTCCAACCTTGCAATTATCGCTTCCGGACAACCCAATTTAAGAACGCTCACAAACCTGAACTATGACCAGCGTCATAACATCTCTGCAACTGTTTACCTATCTTATCCTCAGGGCGCAGCTTATAACGGACCCAAGACGATAAAACAAAAGAAAGGCACCGATAAAATGAAAGAGATCAGGTGGTTTGAAAATGCTGGCGCAACTTTAACAGTAACCGCTGCGTCAGGTATGCCTTACTCTCGTTCAGGGATTGTGTATTCAGTGTTAGAGTGGGGAGAAAGGAAACAAGGAGAGCTCAAAGGAAATATCAACGGCTCTAATTTACCATGGCAGTTCAATTGTAATCTTAGAGTTGATAAATCTTTTGCTTTCAATTTAGCAAGCAAAAAAGATAAAACAGAAACAGGAAAATCAAAGAACAAACCAGGTGCGCTCACTTTTAGTTTAGATTTTAGAAACCTTCTGAACCTTAAAAATGCAATTTCTGTATATGACTACACAGGAAGACCTGACGATGACGGATATTTGTCATCATCACTATTTAGAAGTGCCATTCAAGATGGGTATGTATTTACTTTGCCCTCCGAATCTGCTCAGAACTACTATAATATGAGGATTTCAAGTCCGTTTAATTATAATACGCCTTTTTGTGTTTTCTTAGGTGTAGAATTTTCTTTTTAATGTTTCACATAGCAAAATATTTAAGAATTATGAATAATAAGTGTAAATTTTTTATTTTATTACCCACTATTTTACTGTTTGCCACAATGCAAATTCAAGCAGAAAAATACAAAGGACCCATTGTGAAAAAATCTTCGAAGGAGAGCGCGGAGTGCGTTATACCTGGAAGAGCAATCGATCTTAATTTAAACAATGTGCGTGCATATATTAAATCAAATGGCACCATGTGGTTTAGAGAGAATGCTGAATACGAAGTACCTAAGGGATCTGGTAAGACTTCTCTATTTTCGGGATCCCTTTGGATAGGCGGATATGATGATGCCGGAAATATACGTACGGCAGCCATGAGGTTTGCGCAAGGTGGGAATGATTACTGGACAGGTCCACTGAGTGTTGACAACGGTTCTATTCCCCCCACTTCTTGCGCTTATTGGGACAGGTTTTTTCCCATGTCTCGCGTAGAAGTTGAAAGGCACATTAATGCTATTAGAGATAATGATCTAACATACGAAATGCCAAAATCAATTAAAGACTGGCCGGCACACGGCAGAGAAGCCTTTAACGAATCAAGATTTTTAGCCCCATTCTTTAGTAATAAGGGAGACCCCAATAGGTATGAACCCGAGTTGGGAGATTATCCTTATTATGACTTTAGCAATGAACTTTGTCCGTGGACACCACAGAATTTAGAAAGAGCCAAAATCTGCCCGTGGTATGGCCAAAATGACACATGCGACAATTTAGGAACACGTGTTAATGCGGAAGCTTTACGGATGCCTCCTGAAAGAATAGCTTTTCGACAAAATCCTGCTCAAGGATGGGATAACATGATGATTTATGCTGACCATGTGCTTAAAGGAGATGAGACAATTTTTTGGTTTCTGAATGATAGAGGTGGAAAACATAAAGAATCAGGTAGCCTTTTCTCAATTGGACTTGAGATAAGGGCGCAGGCATTTTGTTTTGCAACAAATGACGAACTTAACAAAATGACTTTCTATTCCTATGAAATCATCAATAGAGGATCTAACGCCCTTAAAGAAACATATTTTTCAAAATGGTGCGACCCCGATTTGGGATTTGCTGATGACGACTATGTAGGTTGCGATATTCTGAGAGGATTAGGTTATTGTTATAACGGAAGAGCTATTGATGCCGGTAGACCATGGGCTTATGGCGCGAATCCACCTGCAGTAGGCTTAGATTTCTTTCAGGGTCCATACATAGACCCTGATGGTACAGACAGTCCGAAATTTAACCCTGATTTAGCTGATATTAATGGAACAATTGAACAACAAGAATATTGTAAAAAATTTGTACATTATTTATTCGAAAAATGGGGAAGAGTTGGAGACGATTGGTGGGCAAAAAATGGCCCTGATCAGCTTACAGATATATTAGAAATCAACAACCTTGATGGTACTGTAGATACAATTAGGTGGAACAACCAATTCGCTATTAACGGAGTTAATTTTAATGATGGAATTGTAGACAACGAGCGCTTTGGAATGCGAGCCTTTGTTTATCACAATAACGACTGGAGCCCCCAGGGAGACCCACACCAAAGCCCGAAAGAATACTATAATATGCTTACAGGTAAATGGAAAGGCGGAGAGAAGATGTATTATGGAGGAACTGCATATAGAGATAACCCTAAACCGGGGGAGGATATACCTTGTATCTTTATGTTTCCAAGGGGTACCGACTATTGTAATTGGGGTACTCGCGGAGTTTCTCCCTCAATTATTCCCGGAGATCCCTATTTTGGCGGGGGAAGAACAGGAAACTGGAGTGAAGAAAGGCCAAATGGAGTAGGATCAATGGGCAATCCTCCCGGCGACCGTCGCTTCATGCAGTCAGCAGGTCCTTTTACGTTAAGACAAGGTGCTTGTAACTATATCACAGTGGGAGTTCCATGGGCTCGTGCATCTGCAGGAGATAATTACGCTGCACTCCCGCTTTTAATGATGGCTGACGATAAAGCCCAAGCACTATTTGAAAGATGTTTCAAAATCCTCGACGGACCGGATGCACCGCATCTTACAATTAGGGAGTATGATCAGAGATTAATCATGTTGCTCTCAAATCCTCCCTACAGTAACAATGCAAACGAAGATTACGAAGAATTGGATACTGAAATTCCAGAAATTTTAGCAAATGGAAACAAACCGGAGGATAGATCCTATCGCTTTGAGGGATATCAGATATTTCAGGTTTATGGTCCAGAAGTAGGAGCAAATGACTTAGACAACCCAACTTTAGCCCAGTTGATTTATCAATTCGATATTGTTAACTATAAAAGTAATGGTGAACCGATAGGAAGACTTATTAATTGGGAGTTTGATAGTGATCTGGGTGCAGATGTTCCGAAAGAAAAAGTGAACGGAAACAACGCGGGAATTGAGCACTCGTTTGAGGTTACTATTGATGCTTTTGCGGTAGGAGATAGACGTTTGGTGAATTACAAAACCTATTACTTTATTGCAGTCGCATACGCCTATAATGAATTTCTTCCGTTTTCCATTTTATATGAAGATATACCAAATGATGGATTACTTGGGCAGAAACTTCCTTATTTACGAGGTAGAAAAACACCCGAGGGAAGATCAGTGCTTCCTATTAAGGGTATCCCTCATCCGCCATCTGTGCATGGAGGCGGGCTTACTCTAAACTGCGATTATGGAAATATTCCAGATATTACCCGTATTGATGGGCATGGAAACGGAGGTTTTGCACTTGATATTTCAAAAGAAACTATGGAAAAAATTGCAAGAGGCGGTGATAAAGGCAACTATGTTGTTAGAGAACTTAAGTATGAAAGAAATGCTGGACCTCTTAATATTAAAGTGATTGACCCACTGCGAGTAAAACCATTTGATTATACACTCGTTATTATTGATTCTGCTATATTAAAACATGATACTGTTGTTTCTTTAAAAGAAAAAAATAATACTGATGTAACCGATAATTCTTTTTGGATACTTACTATTGATGAAACTGTTACAAAAGATCAACTTATTGAAGCCGGATTGTATAATAGAGATGGTAATGGAAACATTACACCTATTCGGGAGTTTAGGTCTCAAACCGGGGTAGGACAATATTATGAACAAATTATTTTTCCGTTAGGTATATCTATTGCTATTAAGAATGTAGACTTTACTACAAAGGATCCACTCACGCTCAAACATTGGAAAGACATATTGAGAGTTTATAATAACGATATATTCAGAATCAAGTATGCTTTCTTGCAGAGTGAAAAAATTGATATTAGGGATGATGTTTTTTTTGAAGACAGTAATAGTCAGTGGATTACTGGGTTAGTGGATAATAATGAATCGCTCCCCTC
>JAITLW010000006.1 GCA_031277715.1 Sphingobacterium sp.
GTTAACGGTTTTCAAGACCGCCGCATTCGACCACTCTGCCAGCTCTCCGCCACAAAAGTAGAAAAACTAACTAATTATGCAAAACGAAAATTAGCTATAATGGCTTAGCGCTTGAAAATGAGGTTGATTAATTTGTTTTTGTGTCTTTTGAGAGATGAAAAAAACAAAAAATCAAGGCAGAAGCAGTTCTCCGCTATGTTTTTTTATGTTAGAAGTAATCTTGTCGATAGGAAGATCGTCCGAATCTCTGCCAAAAGGTTCTTCAATAGATTCTCCAATCATCTCAATACTGATAAGGACATAAAAGATAAAAGGAACAGCCAGCGCAACGAAATAACCAATCGAAAATACATACCCAAAAGGCAGGGTAGCCGTGTAGATAATAATAAATATCTTGATAAAGGAACTGTAAGCAATAGGAATTGGTGTGTTCTTTATTCGTTCACAGGCGCCACATACATTGGTCATGGCGGTCAGTTCGTCGTTAATGATCCGTAACTGGTCGCCGGTGATGACTTGCTGTTTGTAGAGGTTGTTGGTTTTTCTGAATATCAGTGACGCCACTTGATTCGGTCCGTGCTTCTTGTCATCCAATCCATTTAATTCCGGGTGGAGTGCTTCGTCCAGCATAAATTTAGTGTAATCAGAACGTAAAAAGTTATAGAGGGTCTCTGCATAGAGAGGAATGGACTTTCGGTAGAAGCTACGGTTTACCTTGTCCTCTAGCGGAAGCATAGCATTGAGCTTGAAGGCGAGAGAGCGACTGACATTGGTCAATGTACCCCATTGTTTGCGCGCCTCCCACCAGCGGTCATACGCGGTGTTTGTACGGAAAACCAATATTAAGGAGAGGACAAAACCTAATAGACTATGGACAATGGTAATGTTCTTTACCCAGCTACGGTCCGACAGCTTCAGGTATTCTAGTTCTA
This sequence comes from Sphingobacterium sp., assembly GCA_031277715.1. Lineage (GTDB taxonomy): Bacteria > Bacteroidota > Bacteroidia > Sphingobacteriales > Sphingobacteriaceae > Sphingobacterium. Next base: position 933 of record JAITLW010000006.1, read on the forward strand.
AATAGGCAACACCCCATGAGAATAATGCCGTAAGAACTAATAAGGGTGCTATTTTTTTGAGATAATCGGACTTGTAGAAGTATTGGGTAAGATTAAGCCAATCTTTAGGATTGTAAACTTTCATGCACAAAAGTATTGTTTAGAACTAATAAATACATTATTTTCGGTGCAATATGGCAAAATATCAGAAAAGGAGCAAGGAGAAATTAGTGTCAGGTGCTACTGATAGAAAGCCTTATTTGATATGGAGTATTCTCATTCCTATCGGTCTTATTTTCCTTTTTGCAATCTGGCACTACCGTACGGGGATTTTCTATTATTTTAAAACGCTGGTAGGAAAGGAAGCTCGCTTTACAGACTCTGATAAAAATAAACATGATGCCCGGAATATTTTTTTGATGTCCGAACATCGTGATAAGGTATTCGGCATTGATATAAGCGAGTACCAAAGTAAAATAAACTGGCAGGAGGTGGAAAGTATCAATCAGAAGTTTCCTATTGATTTTGTATTTGTCCGTGCCACTATGGGACAAAAGAATAAGGATAAGAAATTCCAGACAAACTGGAAGGGGGCACAGGATAGAAGTAAACTGCGAGGTGCCTATCACTATTTTAGGCCCAATGAAAATTCGGTAAAGCAAGCAGAAAACTTTATACGTACGGTGAAACTATCCCCTGGAGACTTGCCACCGGTATTGGACATAGAAGAAAGGCCAAAGAGCCAATCTATGGATAGTCTCAAAGTCGGGTTAAAACGTTGGTTGGATCGGGTAGAAGCACACTATAAAATCAAACCTATTGTCTATTCGGGAGATAGCTACTTTTCTGATTTCCTAGAAAAGGAATTTGCGGACTATACGTTATGGATTGCAAACTATAACTTTTGGGTAGAGGAACCCAAAAGACATTGGGATTTTTGGCAGTTTTCTGAGCGTGGTGCAGTATCCGGGATAAAAGGATACGTAGACCTGAATATGTTTCAGGGGGATATTGAAGATTTGGAGAAACTCTGTATTCCCTATTAATTGATAGGGGGATAAGGGAAGTAAAAACAAAAGTTGGTTTTATTCGTTGTTGTATTAATTATGGCAAATTTTAAGGAATTGATTACTAAAAATAGATTGGTGCTGATTGACTTTTCGGCAGATTGGTGTGGCCCGTGCCAAACCTTGGCACCTATACTAAAGGAAGTAAAGGATCACTTTGGGGAGCAGTTGTCCATATTGAAGGTCGATGTGGATCGCAATCAGGCTTTATCTAAAAGTTTTGCGATACAGGGAGTTCCTACTATGATTCTTTATAAAGATGGTGCACAGGTCTGGAGACAGAGTGGACTATTGACAAAAACGCAAATGTTGGCTATTATCAACCAACATCTGAATTAATCGATATTTGAGACTTCTGTGTTATCGCTGTTGCCTAGAGTAGAAAGGACAATTTTGTCGATTCGGTTTCCGTCCATATCCAATACTTCGAGACGATATCCTTTGTAGTATACTGTTTCGCCTTCAATCGGCATGTGGTCTAACAACAAAAAGACTAAACCGGCCAAGGTGGTGATGTTGCCCAGCTCATCTTCGTCTTCCTCGCTAAGGTCAATCCCGAATTTTTCAAAGAAATCGTCAAGCTGATACCGTCCTTCCAATACAAATGTCCCGTCTTCTCGCTGTCGAAATAATTTTGACCTACTGCTCGCGGAATTGTCATCAAATCCGCCAACTAAGCCGGCCATGATATCTTTTACGGTAATAATTCCCTGCGGACTTCCGTATTCGTCGATTACTACTGCCTGCAATACTTTCCCTGACTTTAGTATCTCGAGAACAGAATAGATGCTACTGTTTTCGTTAACAAAGGGGATGGGTTGGACTAGTTTTTCAAGAACTATCTTTTCTTCACTCAACACGGCCTTCAATAAGCTTTTGGCGTGTACAATACCTTTGATTTGGTCAAAAGTACCGTCACAGACGGGGTACTCAGTATGTTCGTTGTTTACGATATAGTCTTTGATGTCTTCAATGGAATCCTCAAGATCCAAATAAGCAATGTCACTACGGTGTACCATCATGTTGATGGCTTTTTTATCTCCTATATTCAGAATCCTGTCCACCATATCGTGTTCAAAATCCTCAATAATACCGCTATCTACGCCTTCATCGACTAAGGCTTTGATTTCTTCTTCGGTCACTGTATTACTAGACACTTTGATGTTGAGCAATTTTACGATAAAATCAGTAGATATCGACAGGGCCCATACAAAGGGTTTGACGATTTTACTGAGTGTATCCATTGGAATAGCAATCAGAGAAGCATATTTCTCGGGGATAGCCATGCCGATTCGTTTCGGTACCAGCTCACCAATGACCAAAGAAAGGTAGGTGATGGCAATGACGACTAAAAGTACCGAAAGCGTCTGGCTGTAGGGAGCGAGTACAGGGACCCCTTGTAACAATGTAGCAAGGTAGGTGGAGATGGATCCTCCGGAGAAAAAACCAGTTAATATGCCGATCAATGTAATACCAATCTGAACGGTAGATAGGAACTGATTGGGTTGTTCTTTTAGTTTTAAAGCGCGTTTGGCACCCAGGTTATTCGCTGCTGAGGCTTGTAAACGAGCCTTTCTGCTGGATACAATTGCGATTTCAGAAGCGGAAAGAATGCCATTCAGCAAAATAAGGATAAGGATTATGATTATTTCAGTGATCATGTGAATATACGAGGTATCTTCTACGAATATAATAAATCGTTAAAGTAAAACGTAGAATATTTTAGTTTATATTAAGCGAAAATAGTGCAAACGTTTGATTGAAAAAAAAGCTTTACTTAATCTTTCGAATTATAGATATTGCAGTAATTTAAACTGTTTTTGAATAAAATAATTATAAACCCTGTTTATGTCAGTGTACGATTCCGAGGAACTGGAGAAGGTAGTAAGTAGTTTTGAGCTTGATGGTAAAGTAGTAAGTATTGAGCGTTTTGGGTCAGGCCATATTAACGATAGTTTTAGAGTGGCGATGAAAGAGGGGGACAAATCCTATTTGCTCCAGCGAATCAATCATAAGATATTCCCCAACGTAGATGGCTTGATGGATAATATTGACTTGGTGACTACACACCTAAAGTCGGTTTTGACAAATGAGGTTGCCGATGTGGATAAACACACGCTGACAATTATCCCGACAAAAAGCGGAGCTAAGTATCAAAAAGATGCAAATGGTGACTACTGGCGTATTTTTATCCTTTTGGATGGTACGAAGAGCTATGATATCGTCGAAACGACAAAGCAGGCTTTTGCAGGAGGGATGGCTTTTGGACGGTTTCAAAAACAGTTGTCTACGCTGGATGCTAACCAGTTGGTCGAGATACTTCCCAATTTCCATAATATTGATTTCCGTTTATCTAATCTGAGAAAGGCTATTGAAGCTGATCGTGTAGGGCGATTGGCAGGGGTGCGCGAAATATTGGACTATATTTTTGAGCGAGAGCAAAAAATGCGTAATATCCTGGTAATGGCACAGAATGGTGAATTGCCATTGCGTATTACACATAATGACACGAAGTTTAATAATGTGCTACTCGATCAAGAAGATAATGTACAGTGTGTGATAGATTTGGATACGGTCATGCCAGGCTATGTTGCCTATGACTTTGGAGATGCTATACGTACCATTATCAATGCCGCTGCGGAAGATGAAAAGGACGTAAATAAAGTGGTTCTTAATATTCCATTGTTCCAGGCCTATACAGAAGGATACTTTAGTGAAGCTAAGGAGTTTTTGACGGAGAAGGAAATTGAGTCTCTATGGTATGGCGTTCTATTGTTGCCATATATGCAGGTCGTACGCTTTTTGACAGATTATATAGATGGAGATGTGTATTATAAAGTGCATTATGCCGACCATAATCTGGTAAGGACGAATACCCAGTTGAAATTGGTGAAAGAATTAGAGAGAGCCGAAGCACAATTGAAAGAAATCTTGAGCCAGAGTTTGGTCACGCCATCATAGAAAAAACGTTAATGCTTTTTTTTCTGTAGGTATGCTGAATACAAGGCTTTTTAGTTAAGTTTGGTGAATAGCTAAATTATTGGTCTACCTGGTAGATTGACTCAAATTAAAAACAATTTATTCTAATAATGAAGAGACTTACTGTTGAAAAAATAGCAGATATAACGGATGATATCAAAGAGTTGGATACCGCATTCAGTACCCTGTCCTGGAATGCTATAGACCAGTCTCCATGGGAATCTGAATTTCCTTATCGACCAGACGCCCGTTTTCAGATGGCACATTCAGAAAGCTATATTTACCTACGTTATGAGGTGAAAGAAGAGTTTGTAAAAGGTCAGTATATAAGGCCCAATGAGAATGTATGGGAGGATAGCTGTGTGGAATTTTTCTTTTCATTGGATGGTAAAAAGACCTATTATAATTTTGAATTTAATGTTTTAGCAACAGGTTTGATAGGTTACGGCCCAGCTGATAAAGCCCAGCGGAATAGGTTGGCTAAAGAAGTTGTCGAGCGTATAGATGCATGGACGCAGGTCGTGAAGAAATCTGGGGTTAAGTCTTGGGAAATATACCTCGTTATTCCTAAAGATATATTTGGTGATACCGCATATTCTGCGAAAACCTTCCATGCCAATTTTTATAAATGTGGCGATGGCTTGCCTAATCCACATTTTATGTCATGGAATAGGATTCAAAATGCTACTCCGAACTTTCATTTGCCTGAGTTTTTTGGAGAGGTTTTCTTTGTTTAAGGTATCTAACAGAAGTTTTGTGATAAAACTAAAAGAGGTGTCCCTTTGGACACCTCTTTTAGTTTATGGGCTTAAAGCTCTGAAAAGGATGCTTTGGCTCAAAATGGTTCCAGATAATACTCGAGAGCTTTCTCGTGAGTTCTTCTGATTCATTTTTATCTGTCCAGCTGGCATCTTGATTATTCTTTGTCAATATGCAGAATACATAGTCTCCACTTGGTGCATTGACCAGGACAACTTCTCCTCGTGCACGGTCTACAGAGCCCGTTTTGGCAATGGTATTGACCCATGCTGGAAGTTGGGATAGTGAACGCCCGTTGTAAAATTGATTTTTAAGGTAACGGTACATTTTATCCGAATGACGTGCATCAACGACTGCACCGTTTCGTATCAGCGTAAATAGTTTTGCCATCTCTTGGGGCGTGGTCTGTCCCCAGCCATATTCTTCCCAGATTTTCTCCCGTCCAGCCGTTTTAGAGTTTACTTTGGTATGCGTCAGCCCCAATTGATCCATCAGTGGATTGATTGCTGCTCCGCCACCAGCTAGCTCTTGTAGCCAAATAGAAGTGACGTTGTCACTGTAGGTGAGCATCAGCGAAATCATGGTAGAAAGATCCGTCTGTGCACTATCTTTGTAAAACTGCATAAGGCCAGATCCACCATAGGTTCTCTTGTCTGAATAGCTAAAAGGCTGTTCTAGTTTGAGTTCTCCCTGGGCTATCTTCTGAAAAACTCCTACCAGAATAGGTACTTTTACGATGCTGGCTGTAGGGAAAATAGTGTCGGCATTGATAGCAACGATTTTATTGCTTTTCAACTGATGGACATATATACCGATATCGCCCCGAAATCCTGCTATTTCCTGTTTTATTTTCTGCTCTAATTTATGATCCACCTTTTGACCCTGAGCTGTTGTTATCGTTAATAATATAAGTGCGATTATACTGTTAAATCTCAATGTCATGCCGTAGGGTTACTGATTTGATTTGAATTTTTTATAAGAGTCGAGAATATACACCTTGAAGTCATCAGTGGAAGCCTTTTTACTAAATTCGGCACTTGGTCTGAAGCGCTCTCTAAACAAGGCAATCTCATCCGGGTTGAGAGGTACAGTAGCGGCGATAAGTTGCGTTGTAAATCTCCGGTCGACATCTCTCTTTTCTTGTTCTGCAACTAGTAAGGATAGGTTTCTTCTAGATTCCTTTGCTTTTTTACCAAACAGTCTAGATGGCGATACGCGTAGTCCTCCACGTTCTTGACTTGCGTCTACGGCTTTCCCTTCGTTTTTAGCTTTAGCAATTTCAGCGGCTAGCCTGCTATCTGTCATCCGGCTCACTACAACCTCGTCGATAGAAATCAGACTCTCATCGCGGGTCATATATATCCTCCGGATATTGTTTTCATAATAGAATATAGTATCCTGTTTGTAGCCCGGATTTGTGAATACAAGGTAATCGTTCAGCTGTCCGCCGATTTTAAAACTACCGTCACGGTCCGATTGTACGACCTCTTGTGTCCTGATATTTTTAATGGTTGTATTCCATAGAGGAGTACTGCTCACGAGTTCGTAGACATAACCCTTGATGTCTTGTGCTTGCACCGAAGGCAATTGTAGCCCAATGAGCAAACAGGTCGTGATTATTATTTTGTGTATCGATTTCATTGTTATTTGGCTCGCCATGTGTTATTATCTGGATTCATATCAGGGAAGACGCCTCTCGGGTCTAATTTTACTTCTGTAAGTTGCTCCGTGGACTGCAATTTAAAGGTCCATTTGTTGTTTCGTTCCCAGATGTCTACCGGGAGCTTAACATTTATTTTTTTACCACTAGCTGTAGTCGCTTCTATTTCCACCGGCATAGGCAACTTGTCCAGGTTTTCTATGGTCACGATAGCACCTTTTGCTGGATCTAGTTCCACGTAACGTACCTCTGTAATGGCTTGGTCCATCTGCCAGTTGTTCTGGAACAATCCCCGCCAAAACCAGTTGAGGTTTTCACCTGTTTCATTCTCTATGGTGCGGAAAAAATCATTTGGAGCAGGATGCTTGTAGGCCCAGTGCTGAATATATCGCTGAAAGGCTTTGTCAAATCTCTCCTTGCCGATAATCTCATTTCGGAGTAGGTGTAATGCATAAGCCGGTTTGTAATATACAAGGTAGCCTATGTTACGCTCTTTCATCGTCTGTGGACTGTTTACCACAGGCTCTAAGGCCGGGTTAAATAGCATCATTGTCATAGCATTTTTTCGGCCATATCTCACGGCATATTCGCCTTTGTTGAATACTTCGGTAGAGATATCATTGATGAAAGTATTGAAACCCTCGTCCATCCAGCCGTGGAGGCGTTCGTTGCTTCCTACTATCATCGGGAACCAGTTGTGGCCAAACTCATGGTCGGTCACGCCCCAAAGGTTGCCTGCTTTGGCGTTGTATCCACAAAAAGAAAGTGCCGGGTATTCCATTCCCCCTACATTGGATGCGACATTGACAGCAACCGGGTAAGGGTATTCAAACCATTTTTTTGAATAGTGTTCTATAGATGCTTTGGTGTATTCTGTCGAGCGTTCCCATGCATTTCCACCATTACTTTCTTTAGGATATGCTGACATTGCTAGAGCCGATTTTCCAGAGGGAAGGTTTATTTTCGCTGCATCGATAATAAAAGCAGGAGACGATGCCCATGCCACATCATGTGCATTCTTTAGGCTATATTTCCAAGTGAGCTCTTTTTTGTCTGGTCGAGAAGCTTTATTGGTAACTTCTGCTTCACTACGTATCATCAATGTCTTTTCCGAAGTTTTCGCTGCATTATAGCGTTTGAGCTGTTCTGGAGTCCAGACCTCATTTGGATTCAATAACTCACCACCTAATACAACAATATGGTTTGCAGGAGCTGTAATCTCTACGTCATAGTCGCCAAATTCGAGATAGAACTCGCCAGGGCCTGTATAAGGGTGTGTGTTCCAGCCTAAGATATCATCGAACACACAAACGCGGGGGTACCATTGGGCAATGGCATATATTTTTCCGTTTGCCGTTTTCAGAATGCCAGTACGGTCTGCACCGTATTCTGGAATGGAAAATTCGAAATCCATGCTCAACGTTGTCTTTCCTCCCTTAGCTTTGAGGGGAGTAGGAAGGTCAACGCGCATACGTGTGTCAGTAATAGTATAGGAGGGAGCTTGCTGCTGCCCATTTATTTGTAGGTTGTTCAGCTTGTAGCCACCTTCAAATTTATTGCTTGAGCTACCGTATCGGCTGTCAGATAGTGGAATGGTGGCCTGACCTCTAGATTCTGAATTAAATAGATTTTGGTCCAATTGGAACCAAATGAAATCTAAATCTTCGGGACTGTTATTGGTATAAACAATCTGTACAGAGCCTGAAATCCGATCCTGCTGTTCATTAAGCTTCGCTTTTATAGTATAGCTTGCGGCATTTTGCCAGTAGGCAGGGCCAGGCTTTCCGCTGGCAGACCGATACTCGGTCCCGTTTGAAGTATAAAAATTAGGGCCAAAGGCGTCCGAGTAATTATAGTTGCTCTTCTGCTGGGCGACCGAGGGCAAAGCGAATGCCGCTAATCCGAGGTAAAGCAGATATCTGAAGGGCTTGTAAATCATTTTTTTAATAGTTTTTCTTGGTAAATATTCTCATCAAAACCAAGGATTACACTATCCTTCAATTCAATGACTGGTCTTTTAATCATGCTGTTGTTGGCAAGGAGAACGGTGTTTGCTGAAGAAGCATCGATGACTTGGGCCTGTTCCTCCGTAGAAAGTTTTTTCCAGGTCGTTCCCTTTTTGTTGACTAGAGATTCCCAACTGGTGTGTTTTTCCCAAGATTCAAGTTTCTCACGTGTAGCAGGCTCTTTTTTGTAATCATGAAAGGTGTAGGCGATTTCATTCGCGTTCATCCAATCCAGCGCTTTTTTTACTGTGTTACAATTTTTGATTCCGTATATTTCCAGCATAGTCTATTTCTATTGTTTTATTTGTTAAACTTAGCCAATTTTGATTTCATATGCAAAAGGAATATCGGAGTAGGATCGATTAGAAAGGGCAGAGAAGGGATGTTGTTATTATCTTAGTGTATTTTTTACACTAATGTTTTCATTCTCGTTTAAAACACTTAACTTTATCGAATCAAAGAAATAAAACTAAAATATAAAAACATGAGCCTAAAAGATTATAAAGGTGTACTAACCGGTGATCAAGTTCAAGAGTTGTTTGAGATTGCTAAAAAGCACAAATTCGCGCTTCCTGCTGTAAACGTGATAGGTACAAATTCTATCAATGCAGTAATGGAGACAGCGAAGGCGGTGAATTCTCCTGTAATCATTCAATTGTCAAATGGGGGAGCTCAGTTCTATGCGGGCAAGACGTTGAATAATGATGGACTAAAAGCTTGTATATTAGGTGCTGTTTCTGCAGCGCAGCATGTGCATTTGTTGGCAGAGCATTATGGTGTTGCTGTTATTTTGCATACGGATCACGCTGCAAAGAAATTGTTACCTTGGATCGACGGTCTTATGGATGCTGGTGAGAAGTTTTTTGCTGCAAACGGTAAGCCTTTGTTCTCTTCGCATATGTTGGATCTATCGGAAGAGCCTATCGAAGAAAATATCGAGATTTCTAAACGCTATTTAGAGCGTATGAAGCCACTAGGTATGACAATAGAAATCGAATTAGGAGTGACTGGTGGTGAAGAAGACGGAGTAGATAATACAGACGTAGATAGCTCGAAGTTATATACACAACCTGAAGAGGTAGCATATGCTTATGAAGTGTTGTCTCAGGTTTCGGACAAGTTTACGGTAGCGGCGGCATTTGGTAATGTGCATGGTGTGTACAAACCAGGTAATGTGAAATTACAACCTGTTATATTGAATAATTCCCAGGAGTATATCCGTGAGAAATATAAGTTAGCAGCAGAGAAACCGGTGAACTTTGTGTTCCATGGTGGTTCAGGCTCTTCACCAGAAGAAATCGCTGAAGCAATCTCTTACGGTGCTATCAAAATGAATATCGATACTGATATGCAGTGGGCATTCTGGGATGGCGTTCGTGGTTATGAAGCGAAGAACCATGATTACCTACAAGGACAGATTGGTAGCCCAGAAGGTGCAGATTCTCCAAACAAGAAGTACTATGACCCACGTGTCTGGTTACGTAAAGGTGAAGAAGCCTTCGTGACTCGTTTGAAGCAGGCTTTTGAAGAATTGAATGCAATAGATGTGAATAGTAAGTTGTAGTTCACGCTACACTATATGATTTTAATGAGAGGCCGCTCCCTATCCAGGGGCGGCCTCTTTGATATTAAGAAATATCTTTTCGGTACCCGTTGAAGTCTGTTCTCGGTTGGGGGCACAGTTAAAAAAGAATCGCTAAAAAAACAAGCGTTTTCAAAAAAAAAATTCACTTAAATACAGTATATTTGCCGTTTATAAAAGAAGGCATAAACCCTATATGAAGCATATACGTAATTTTTGTATAATAGCACATATCGACCATGGTAAAAGTACCTTGGCAGATAGATTATTGGAATACACAAATACCATCTCACAGCGTGAGGCCCAGGCCCAGTTGTTGGATAGTATGGATTTGGAAAGAGAAAGAGGTATCACGATTAAGAGCCATGCTATTCAGATGGAGTATACTCAGGATGGACAGCAATATATTCTTAACCTAATTGATACACCTGGACACGTGGATTTTTCCTATGAGGTATCAAGATCTATTGCAGCTTGTGAAGGGGCACTGTTGATTGTGGATGCTTCTCAAGGGATACAGGCACAGACTATTTCTAACCTGTACCTAGCCATGGAGCATGACCTGGAAATTATCCCTATCTTAAATAAGATGGATCTTCCGGGAGCTATGCCTGAGGAGGTGAAAGACCAGATTATAGATTTAATAGGCGGTAAAAGGGAGGAAATTATTCCAGCATCCGGAAAGACAGGCCTAGGTATACCAGATATATTACGCGCAATTGTAGAGCGTGTCCCTGCTCCGGTTGGAGATCCTGACGCACCATTACAGGCTTTGATTTTTGACTCGGTCTTTAACTCTTTCAGAGGAATTATGGCTTATTTCAAAGTTGAAAACGGAGAAATCAAAAAAGGGGATAAAGTAAAGTTCGTCGCAACAGGGAAAGAGTACTATGCGGATGAAGTAGGTACGCTAAAGCTAAACCAAGTAGCTAAAAGCGTCATTA
>JAITLW010000041.1 GCA_031277715.1 Sphingobacterium sp.
TACAGCAGAAATCCGCTGTTTCCTGACATCGGCTACATCCACACCTGCAGATTTAGCTTGGTTCTCCATCAAGCTATTCAACCGATCAGTATCAAAATAACCAGTCATAATCGAGTTTACGGTAATCCCATCCGTGGCCACAGCATTAGATAGGCTCTTACTCCAAGAGACCAGCGCCGTACGCATGGTGTTGGATAACACCAAACTGTCTTGAGGCTCTTTTACCGTCATGGACGACACATTGATGATACGTCCAAATCCCTGTGACTGCATATGCGGCAAAGCCAAACGGCTCGCAAACACCGCATTCTGAAACAACAGATCAAAAGCCTGTTGATAGTCCGCTTCTTCCTTGTGCAATACATCCCCTGCCTGAGGACCATTGGTATTATTAACTAAAATATCTATAGTATAATCCTCAAAGAAACGCTTTAAGTTTTCCTTATGAGCCCCATAATCGTTAAAATCAGACACAAGATAGCTATGTTCTTGCCCCTGATCTGTGTTAAGCTCTGCCAATACAACCTTGAGCTTATCCTCAGAACGTGCCATTAAGGTAACTGATGCACCACATGCTGCAAGCTCCATAGCGATTGCTCGACCAATTCCAGAAGAACTCCCACCTACGAGAGCCTTCTTTCCATTTAATAATATTTTCATCTGTACTGATTAGGAATTCAAAATACGATTGCTACTTCGATAGCAACGCTATCAAACCTAAATAAAATATACGAATATACCGCACACAAAAATGTCCTCCTTCCGAATGGCTTTAATCTCGTTTAGGATACCCCTCCTCATCCAGATCGTCTCGACGATCCTCTTCATCTTTAGCAATCTCTTTGTCCAATTTCGACAGTTTAAAATTTCCCTTACCAGTCACCCGCATCCCCGAATTCTCCCATTCTTCAGCTTTTAGGTCATTCAGATCAGCATACTCCGAACCGACAAAAGGATTAGAGGCATCATAAGTAGAAACGTCCGATTCAGCCCCCCTACTCAATGTATCGTAATCTGCGGGATGATCCCAATCCGGATCATTGTCATCGACATCGAGACGATAGCTACCCCGCTCCTCATCAAAAGCCAGGTCATTCACTTCCAACCCTTCGTCTTCGCCGTCTTCCTCGAGAAAATCTTCTTCTGGATCAACGTAATTATTCAATAGCATATTACCCTCCTTCTCTTGTTATATTTAAGATCTCACAGAACTCTCTATTTCTGTAAACAAATTTCGATATAAAATAGTTTTTCATAAAAACTGGAATCCAATTACGATCCAAATAAAAGATAATAGCTCATCTAGTAGCTTTGAAATAAAGTGATTTTTTTTTATATTTACATAACCACTTTTTATAAACAATCACAATTATGCAGACGAAAACAGAATTTTTGATCTGGGATAAAATTGTCAATAGCGCGAAAAAACGCTTTGATTATGAACTTTATGCCAACAAATTCAAAAGCTTAGACCCTGATATTTTTGACAAACTGGTTTTACATATTATCGTTGGCTTTGCCAGTGGCGAGTGCCATGAGGTCATCTCGACCAACTTACACAATGAGCTCCAACATATCGGTGTAGAGATAAGAGACCAAATCATTGATATGATTGTAGAGGATAAGCATGTTGTATTCAGTGGTGAAATATATGCCGCCTATCTTACTTTTTCGATGCTGGAAGATGGACATAGTGAAATTGAAATCTTAGGCTATGTCACAGATCTGCTCGAAAGTCCAAAGGTACATTAAATCTAAAACAGAGCGCTACTGCTCAGCATCCACTTTTTATTATTAATTTCGAATGATATTAACAATAAAATGATGATCAATTACGTCTATTTTGCTGCATTCTGGGCCTGCCAGATAGTTGCCAGTATACTATTCAAGTGGGGCGGGATAAATCCAAAGTACCATTGGCATGCCTTGATAATCGGAAATGTGATATTACTTTCCGCAAGTTGGTTTTTAATACAATTATTTAAAAACGTATCTCAGCCTATTGTAATAGCACTCTGTTCTGGAGGAACCTTTATTACGGTACAACTCGCCATGGCATTATATTTCAAAACATCCATTTCATGGATACAAATACTAGGTATCTTTGTTATTGTAGTAGGTATGATCATGATTACTTTTGGAGACAAGAACCAAGTCCTCTAGTAGACTTACCCTGTAAAAAAAGAGGCTCAGTAAACTGAGCCTCTTTTTTATCCTTTTATCATACTGATGAAATCATCGAATAAATAGCGGGAATCGTGTGGACCTGGAGACGATTCAGGGTGATACTGTACAGAAAAGGCTTTCTTACCTTTTACACGAATACCTTCGATAGAGTTGTCATTCAGATTGATATGCGTCACCTCTACATTGTCCGAATTCTCGATATCTTCACGAACTACACCGAAACCGTGGTTCTGTGATGTTATCTCACATCTATTCGCAATAATATTCTTTACTGGATGGTTAATACCACGGTGTCCATTAAACATCTTCTCAGTACGTATTCCATTCGCCAAAGCCAAGATCTGATGCCCCAAACAGATACCAAACATCGGCTTATTTGCGGCCAAAATTTCCTGTACTGTAGTAATAGCATAGTCCATAGCTGAAGGATCTCCAGGGCCATTTGAAATAAAGTAGCCGTCAGCACCCCAAGCTTCCATTTCAGCAAAACTAGTTTTAGCAGGAAATACTTTAGCATACACCTGTCTTGCATCAAAGTTGCGAAGGATATTTTTCTTTATTCCTAAATCCAGAACAGCTACACGTGTACTTGCAGTCTCATCCCCGTAAAAATAGGGTTCTTTGGTCGTTACTAATGAAGACAGCTCTAAGCCTGCCATCGAAGGCACCTTAGCGAGTTCTGCTTTCAACGAATCTACGTCAATATTCTCGGAAGAAATAATTGCATTCATCGCCCCCTTATCTCTGATATGACGCACCAAAGAACGCGTATCAATATCAGAAATACCAACTAGATTTTGTGCTTCAAAATAAGTCTGTATAGACTCATCCGCCATTTTACGACTGTAATTGATATTATAATTCTTACATACCAGTCCCGCAATTTGATTTTTATTGGATTCAGCATCATCTTCATCGATACCATAGTTACCAATATGGGAGTTGGTTGTCACCATAATCTGTCCATAATACGACGGGTCGGTGAATATTTCCTGATATCCCGTGGTCCCGGTATTAAAACAAATCTCTCCAGTAGTTGTACCAATTTTTCCGGCGGCCTTACCGTGAAAAACTGTTCCATCTTCTAAGACTAAAATTGCGGGTAATTTACTGTAGCTGGTCATTTTCTATATTAAAATACTAAATAATTTCAAATTTAGATCAGGTTTCCCCTCTCATTGCTCGATTGCTATTTTATCCTTCCTGATTTTCCAATATTAATTTTTGGACATAAAAAAAGCCCAAATGGGCTATAGGTATCAAACTCGTGATATTTCAATGTAAACATTGAACAAAGTGTCCTTGGAAATCAAATCAAAAATATCAATTTTCACGAGGGACAAAGGTAGAAAGAAAACTAACAAGTCAAAAATAAAAATAAAAATATTATCCTTAATCCTCTTCTATGATCTCCTGCACACGTCCAATCTGTCCATCATCCAAACGCACCTTGATGCCACGGTGATGAAACGGTGCCGAGGTTAACAAATCTTTCACGATCCCCTCCGTAAGAATTCCGGTACGTTGATCTTTCTTTAGCACAATATTCACCAACATACCAGGCTTGACATCCGCTCTTGTTTTTCCATTTTTCATATGTAACTAATTATCTTTGATGATCCGCCAGCTGGCAGATCGGTTTGTTCTTTATTAAGGTTTTATCGAATGTCCAGTGGACATTTCATATTTACAATATCAGAAGTTTAAAGCAACTTATTCCTACTATTCAGTGTCAAATAATTCCTCCCCAAGCGAGAACAAATTATGTCAACATTAAACCAAGTTCTGATTAATTTAAAATCTTGAATATCATCTCACGCATCAGGTCCCCATCACTTGTATTGGGGCCAGCATTTAACCCTTTAGACTTAAGGTCATACTCCCGCAATACAGATAGTACATCAAATAGTTTACGTCGATTAAAGTTGCGTGCGGCCATATCATACTCTTTCGTAAAGAAAGGGTGTACACCAAGCTCTTTGGCTACGACGGCAGAAGACTTGTCAGGCAGGTAGTGATACTTTAACAACTTAGTAAAATATCCTGCAAGCGAACCTATCACAACAACGAAGGGATTTGATTTGGGATTGGAAGCAAAATAATCGACAATCTGAACCGCCTTTAGAACTTCCCGTTTTCCCAACGCAGAGTTAAGCTCAAATACATTGAAATCTTTACTTATTCCTATATTCTGTTCGATGTCTTGTACTGATATCTCACGGTCCTTAGGTACATTAAGGACCAGTTTCTGCACTTCGTTTGCAATTTTGGAAAGGTCAGTACCTAAATAGTCCGCCATCAATGCTGCCGCCTGTGGATGTACTCGTTGTCCATTACGCTGCAATTCTTCGACAATCCAAGGTGCCACCTTGTTGTCATAAAGTTTCTCGGATTCGAAAGCGATCCCTTTCTTTTCGAGGGCTTTGTACAACTTGGTCCGCTTATCAAACTTGCCGTGCTTAAAGGCAAACACCAGAATGGTCGTAGGTGTAGGCTGTTCAATATACTTCATTAAGAAGTCATCATCCCCCTTCCACTTCAGCCCCTGTGCCTCTTTGACAAGGATGACCTGGTATTCACTCAACATGGGGTACCGCTTTGCCACACTAACAATGGTGGAAAAATCAGTATCCTTTCCATATAAAATAGTCTGATCAAAGCCCTTTTGACTATCGTCCAGCACGCTATTCTCCATACTTTCACTGATCAGATCAATATAGTAAGACTCTTCGCCATGTAACAGATACAAAGGTTTAAACTTCCGTTGCTTGATATCACTTAAAATGGATTGTGCGTTCATGTCCTTGCGAAAATACATAATCTGGAGGAATATATGGGTAGTGAATATTATTCTCTATTGAAATGGAAGGTTTCTTTTTGTCGCTCACCTTGGGACTGGATCACATATTTTGTTATACAGCCAAAATTCCGTAAATTTGCCTATGTTTAAGCCTGTACAATTAAACTTACCTCCTTTCCCGCTAAAACTGACTCGTATTCAAGATAAAGTTTATGTTTTCGATATTCTCAGGAAAAAAAACCTATTGCTCACGCCCGAAGAATGGGTACGGCAACATTGGGTACATTTTTTGCACGTGAATAAGAAATACCCGAAGTCCTTGATGAAAATAGAGGGTGGACTAGTCGTTAATGAACTACAAAAACGGAGTGATCTCGTAGTATATAACAATAGCGGAAAAATGATCCTATTGGCCGAGTTCAAAGCTCCTGGCGTGAAGATATCGCAAGCTACCTTTGAACAGATTGGCAGCTATAATAGCAAACACAAAATCCCGCTTTTACTGGTAAGCAATGGTTTGCAACATTATTTCTGTAAGGTAAATTTTGAAAACAATACAGTTGATTTTATTTCGGATCTACCAATTTACAATAAGGAGACATAAATATTATTCGTATTTAAGAAAAACGATTTATATTAGTCTAATATTTTTAAAATAGTAACATCATAGAACAATGAATATAGATAAAAACGAATTCAGAAAATACGCAGTAAAGCACCACCGCATCGGATCACAACATGTAGACGGCTTTATTTCTCGCGTAGAAACGCAAATGCCAACAAACTTGACGCCTTACATCGTTGAAGAACGCCAATTGAATGTTGCGCAGATGGATGTGTTCTCTAGATTAATGATGGACCGTATCATCTTCTTGGGAGATGGTGTCAATGACCAAGTTGCAAATATAATTCAAGCACAACTATTATTTTTACAATCTACTGACGCACAGCGCGATATTCAAATATACATCAATTCACCTGGTGGAAGTGTATACGCCGGTCTTGGTATTTACGACACCATGCAGTACATCTCGCCAGACGTAGCGACGATCTGTACAGGTATGGCTGCTTCAATGGGAGCAGTATTATTAGTAGCTGGTGCAAAAGGAAAACGTGCTGCTCTAAAACACTCGCGCGTTATGATTCACCAACCTTCTGGTGGTGCACAAGGAGTTGCTGCAGATATGGAAATCAACTTGCGTGAGATGTTGAAACTCAAAGAAGAGCTTTATACCATAATAGCTGAGCATTCAGGACAAAGCTACGAATGGGTTGAAAAATCTTCAGACCGTGACTACTGGATGAAAGCAGCAGAAGCAAAAGAATTTGGAATGATAGATGAGGTGTTAGCACCCCGAAAAGAAAGTAAATAAATGAGCAAGAACAACAAAGATATCCACTGCTCATTTTGTGGAATCAGCAAAAACGAAGCGTTAATGCTGATCGCAGGGGATGGAGCACATATCTGTGACCGCTGTGTAACTCAGGCAGGCGAGATCTTGGCCGAAGAGTTGAACCAACGAAAAAACAAATCGTTGCAGACAACACTGAAGCTAATCCGCCCATTAGAAATCAAACAGCATCTAGACCAATACGTTATTGGACAAGATGAAGCTAAAAAAGTAATCTCTGTAGCTGTTTACAATCACTATAAACGGTTGAACCAAAAAACAAGCGCTGATGAAACTGAGATTGAAAAGTCAAATCTAATCATCGTTGGAGAGACAGGAACAGGAAAAACTTTATTAGCAAAAACGGTAGCAAAAATATTGAATGTACCTTTCTCCATCGTCGATGCTACAGTATTGACCGAAGCAGGTTATGTTGGTGAAGACGTAGAAAGTATACTTACGAGATTGCTCCAAGCTGCAGACTACGATGTAGCCTCAGCAGAAAGAGGAATCATATATATCGATGAGATTGATAAGGTAGCACGCAAAAGCGACAACCCTTCTATAACCAGAGATGTATCAGGTGAAGGTGTACAACAAGCTTTGCTTAAGATTCTAGAAGGGACTAATGTCAACGTACCTCCTCAAGGGGGCCGTAAGCACCCAGATCAAAAAATGATCACAGTAAATACGAGTAACATCCTATTTATCTGTGGTGGAGCATTTGACGGTATACAGAAGAAAATAGCCAATCGTCTACGGACACAGACTGTGGGTTACAAAATGATGGAGGATGAAGAAGACATCGATCTTAACAACCTTTACAAATATATTACCCCACAAGACTTGAAAAGTTTTGGTTTGATTCCCGAGTTGATAGGCCGACTACCGGTATTGACACATTTGAACCCACTCGACAAAGAAACGCTTTTAAGCATACTTACCGAGCCGAAAAATGCGTTAATAAAACAGTATATCAAATTATTTGAATACGAAGACGTAGAGCTAAAGTTTGACAAAGAAGTTTTTGAATTCATCGTCGATAAAGCTTGGGAGTTTAAATTAGGTGCCCGTGGTTTACGAAGTATCTGTGAGGCCATCATGCTAGACGCCATGTTTGAAATCCCAACAACAAAAGAAGAACGTGAGGAAACGAGCTTACATATAACACTCGATTATGCGAAAAAGAAGTTTGCAAAATCGGATATTAAAAAGTTAAAAGTAGCCTAAGCAATACAATCCCTCACCCATTCCGGTGGGGGATTCTTGTATAAGGCCAAAAACACATGAGATATGAAGAAAACAAAATCTGTTGAAACCCCGATTACACCGGGACTCAAATCGAAAGAAGACATCGTGTTCAACTGGCTACCCCGCTATACAGGAAAGCCACTGGAAGAATTCGGAGAATATATCCTTCTTACAAATTTTTCCAAGTATGTGACCATGTTTTCGAGCATGCATGAAGATGCACCTATATATGGTCAGGATAAAGCCATGCAAGCATGTACCGCAAATGGTATCACAATTATCAACTTCGGGATGGGAAGTCCAATGGCGGCAACCATAATGGATCTACTATCTGCTATCACCCCAAAGGCAGTACTCTTTTTAGGAAAAACCGGTGGTTTAAAAAAGAAGATCGCCGTAGGTGAACTGATTCTACCGATAGCTGCAATACGAGGAGAAGGTACGTCAAATGACTATTTCCCGCCAGAGGTCCCTTCTCTCCCAGCTTTTGCGCTGCAAAAAGCAATTTCTACAACGATAAGAGACCATGCTAGAGATTATTGGACAGGCACGGTATACACAACCAATAGACGTGTTTGGGAGCATGACAAAGCATTCAAGAAGTACCTTAAGTCTATTCGTGCCATGGCCGTTGATATGGAAACAGCAACCATATTCAGCGTAGGATTTGCCAATAAGATACCAACAGGAGCCTTATTATTAGTGTCCGATCAACCTATGGTACCGGAGGGCGTAAAAACCATAGAGAGTGACCTCGCTGTAACCGAAAAATTCGTCGAGACACATCTAAATATCGGAATCGATGCATTAAAACAACTCATCAACAACGGGTTGACAGTAAAACATCTGAAATTTTAAAATATTCAAAAAAACATCAATATTAGTAATACTAGAAAGGATATGGAAGCTATATTTTAAAAACTTAGTACAAATTCATTTGTTATTTAAAAGATATACCATATATTTGCTGTGCACTTAGACAGTAGTGCACCTAATCAACACCTTTCTAGTATCGGTCTTGATTTATAAAGAAGCGGCGAGAGACTGGCTCTATGACCCGCTGGCAACCTTCAAAAAATATTTGAAAAGGTGCCAATTCCTGTCCAAAGAAATAAATCTTTGGAGCATATAAATGAGAGAAGACAATGAAATCAAAATTCACACAACAATCATCAATTGTTGCGAATAGTTTAACTACTCGCAAAGACTACTTTTGTACAGCTATCCAAAACTGTATATCTGCGCGAATGCGCTAGTCGTCTGTCCC
>JAITLW010000047.1 GCA_031277715.1 Sphingobacterium sp.
AGTCTTATTCTGTACTTCTTCTTCTTTAAAAAAACCACTTGGAATCTTTGGTATAGTCGCTAGAATAGCCAGCACCATCGTGATTACTACCGCCGTCATTAAGATGAATGTAGGAATAATAAGATGTTGGTTGCTATCCAACTTGCGCAATAATCCCGCGGCTACGACGGAAAGTATAATCGAATTGACAGTCAATAGGATATTCGCTTTATTATCCGCCATGTCGCTAAGACGTTGGTTATTGGAAGAAGTAATCCGAAACATCGTTTCGATACCACGTTCAGGTCTGGTTTTCTTTTCCTTTAGTTTTAAAGTATTCTGTCCCGTTGCTTCCCCTGGTTTGTTTTTATCCTTCAATGCTGTTAAATTTTGCTTTTTCAATTCCTCTCGCTGTGCTTGTGCATATTTTGTATGGTAATGATGATTTTCCATGAGCTTAATGGTCTGTAAACGCCATAGCGTTTTGTCAATAGAATGTCCATTGACCTGCTCCGCTTCTCTACGCATTAACTTGTTACGCTCAGAGAAATTTTCTCCTCCCAAGTGAAACAAATCCGCATCGCAAACAATCTCTTGTAACAAACCTTCTGGCCTTTGTGGCATCTTAGTAGCCAAGATACAACCTCTGACCTGTTGCCGTGTATCGTCATCAATAGCAAACTCCACAAGGAACTGATCAGCAAACTCGGCACTACGCACCTCATGCTCCTGCGCACCACCTGGAAAATAGCCTACATCATGAAAATACGCTGCAGTAATGACAATAAACCTGTCTTTAGGAGATAACTTATAATGATCGGCCATCTCGCGCACTGCGGCAACGACGTCTGATACGTGCGTCTCATCGTGAAAACAGTACGCTATATCTTCTGTAGATTGTTGCACGTTTTTCTTCACAAAATAGGGTATCTGTGCGATGATATATTCGTATTCCATAAGTCTTCTTAATTAGCGTATTTACAATACAAATATAAAATAAGCACAAAAACTCCAAACAAAAAAATGGTGTACCGTTTAAGCACATGTTTCATGGGGTATTATATACGGTTCAGGCGGAATTATCCACGTCTGAGCAACAATTATGTGATTGGAATGACTTTGTTATCTACATTTGTCACGTAAGCGAACCAACTTACTATTTTCGAACAGGGGCAAATCAGGAATTCAACTGATTTTCGTAAATTTAAATACACAGATAGGGATACCGTGATAATATTAAGAACAACATGATGAATCAGACCTCATCTTATAGAGACTCTTTTTTTACTGAAATGGGCAAGCGTGTGCTCATTGTAGTATCCGCATTTTTCCTCCATAATATTGTTTCTTATCTAATAGATCCCCTATCTTATTTTTGGGATAACTACCCCGACCATAGTTGGACGTTTTTACTGTCCGACTGGTTGATTTCTTTTTTATTCTGTTTTGCCGTATCCGAAGCCAGTATTCGAATCGGCAAAAAGCTGAATGAATATATCCCTTGGACGGAAAGCCCTTTTAAAAGATTGTTACTAGAATCGGGAGCGACCCTAATCGTGGTCCTGTTCCTCCTTTACTTTCAAAGCCTCATATTTGCGGCGACTTTGGACGATGAAACCGCGGGTCAACCATTGACGATAGAAGACACACTAGAAGCAGTCCGCTGGCTTGCAGTCAGCTTGATTATTTCGTTTGTCATCATGGCCATACATACCGGAGACTATCTTATTACCAGTTGGAAAAATGCGGCTCTAAAAGCGATGGAGCTAAACCAACTTGCTACAGAAGCGGAACTCCAATCGCTCAAACTACAACTTGACCCCCATTTTGTATTTAATAACCTGAGTGTACTGTCCGAATTAATCCTGACAGACCAACAGCTAGGACATGAGTATGCGGAGAATTTCACAAAATTATACCGTTGCTTACTCGTTCATGCAAAGCAAGATCTGGTGCTGTTGGAAGACGAATTGAATTTGCTACAGGCTTATATTTTTTTATTGGAACAACGTATTGGAGACGGCCTATCCTTCGAAATAAATATTAATGAATCCTGTAATCAACTGCAGATTCCACCTATGACCTTGCAAATGCTAGTGGAAAATGCGTTAAAGCACAATAAGACACGCCGTAGTAATCCCCTACGAATCCGCATATTTACAGATGACCGACAAAATGTGGTGGTAGAAAACACCATGATTCCACTTAGGACTAAGGTACCTTCATCCGGAATTGGTCTAACAAATATCATCCGTCGTTATGGGTTGCTAGGCAAAATAAAGCCGAAAATATACCATGATAATGAAAAGTTCAGTGTCACTGCACCCTTATTAAAATAAGACCACACATGAAGTACCATGTGGTGCACGCGGACTGTATAAACACGAATGATCGTAATTTGGATTCGCCAGTTGGCGGATGGTTAAAAAAAACAAACCCAGCCTGCGAGCCCATGAAATAATTATATAGATATGAATATCTTAATCATAGAAGATGAAATACTCAATGCCGACAGGTTAAAACGGTTGATCCAAGAGATACGCCCACATGCTGTCATTCTAGATGTATTGGAGAGTGTCGAGGAAAGTGTCAATTGGTTATCCACCCATGCACTACCTCAAGCTATAATGATGGACATACAGCTATCGGATGGCCTGAGCTTTGAAATATTCCAACGAATTAAGCTGGAACTACCCGTTATCTTCGTAACTGCTTATGACGAATATGCCATAAGAGCCTTCAAACAGCATGCAATTGACTACTTGCTAAAACCCGTAGATAGAAATGAATTGTCTATGGCTTTCGAAAAGCTGGAGTATCTGAACCACTTGACCAGTCAACAATCTTTAGAAAGTCTACTGACTGCATACAAGCCCAAAGAGTATAGAACACGATTTTTAATCCCTTATCGGGACGAGTTCAGAGCTTTATTGGTCAGTGACATCCAGTATTTTTCATCTGAGATGAAGATTACCAAAGCACGGCTCAATACCGGTGCTGAGGAAACAATTCCCCAGACACTAGATGAACTGGAAAAGCAACTAGACCCTAGATTATTCTTCAGAGCAAATCGTCAGTTTATCGTACATATAGATTCTATAGGCCGTGTATTTAACTACTTCAACTCCAAATTGAAAGTCACTTTAAAAAGGGACGATACGGTCGAAATCATTGTCAGTAGAGATAAGGCTCCTCTATTCAAGAGCTGGCTTGGATATTGATTCTATATAACAAAGCCCCCCGACCAATAGTGTGGCCAGAGGGCTTTTCCTTTGGAGAGGCTGTAGTTAGTTGCCTAGAGGTATAGCATACCCCAATGACACAAGAATACCACGATTTTTAATATTTCTGTTACTTACATCCGATACGTTGGTCAGACCAAGGTTATAGCGCCCATCAACTATAACCTTACCCGGTCCAACCGGCAATGCTGCACCTAATCCCATCTGTACGCCAAAATCAATAGACTTTGTCTTACCGATAGCCTCTTTTGCTTTATTGGAATCGCTCAACCGTAAGCCTATGGCTGGTCCTGCATTGACAAACAACGGTCCAATGCTGTATTTGGCGAGTACAGGAAGTTCCAAATAGCTCGTATTATAATCAATTTTTCTACCATCTTTTCCATTTATCTCTGAACCCTTCTGTACAAAATTCAACTCGGGTTGGATCGAGAACCCGGCTATTTTCGTATGAATATTAACGCCTACTCCGCCTTGAAACCCCACCTTTGATTTTTCACCATTGACATCTTTTATAGCCTGCTTAGCAATATTAATCCCTGCCTTGGGGATAATCTCAATGCTCTGTGCATGTACCTGAAATAATCCCAGTCCCAAGGTAAATGTCACACCTAATAGTAATTTTTTCATCTCTTTTTATTTTATTGATTAGCACAAAATTAGCACCAATAACTTCGCCAAAATTCATTTATTTGACTGAAACAACAATTATCGACCCTCAATCGATAACACACAGCTATGAAAGGCATTAAAGCTTTGTAGACTCGCTCAATAACACCCTTTATTGCTATATACAATGTATTTATTTGTCATTTATTCGTCTACAATTCGTCAAGGAATTGTCATTGTTCAGCAAGCAATATCTACGGTTCGGTCATATAGTAGAACAGCGTAATCTCAACATACTTTTTCTTTGCACTTTATAAAATAAAAGTAATAGTAATATGAGGACAGCAAACAGCAGATGGAATTCTTTAATCTATGTCGTGGGCATGACTTTGTTTTTTTCTTCTTGTGGACAGCAAGGCGAAGAACAGGCTAATGAGATGCCTCCTCCAGAGACTGATTTTATCAGCCTCAAAGTAGGTAATACGGACATTGAAGAGTCCTATCCAGGCGCTATCGAAGGTATCATCAACGTTGATGTAAAACCTCAGGTGAGCGGTTATCTTTCGGCCGTATTGGTCAAAGAAGGAGAATATGTAAATAAAGGGCAAACTCTTTTCCGGATTAACCCTGAGGTATATAATGAGCAGGTAAACAGTGGCCACGCCAACTTAAAATCTGCCCTTGCAGCACAAAAGAATGCAGAACTGGAAATCGAGAAACTGAAACCTCTAGTCGAAGGTAAGGTGGTTACCGAGATTCAGATGAAGAGTGCAAAGGCAAACTATATCGCAGCCACAGCTCAAGTCGAACAAGCTACAGCAGCACTAAGCTCATCAAAAATAAATGCGGATTTCACCGTTATCAAAGCACCAGTCAGCGGTTATATCGGACGTATTCCAAACCGCATCGGGACTTTGGTATCTCCTAATGATGCAATAGCACTGACTACCCTATCAGATATCAGTACGATACAGGTTTACTTCTCGCTGACAGAGGCCGATTATCTATCCTTTAAGAAGGATGGTGTCTTTGCCCAGAACGCAGATGCTGTGGAATTAATTCTGGCCGATGGTTCTGCCTATACAGAAAAAGGTAAACTAGAAACCGCTAGCGGGAATATTAATAAAACCACCGGAAGTATATCCATGAAGGCTACTTTCAAAAACCCGGAGCGGTTATTACGATCGGGCGGAGCAGCAAAAATAGTTCTAAAAAGGAAGCTCGATAATACCATACAGATACCTATTGTAAGTGTAAAAGACCTACAGGATAAATTCTTTGTATACAAACTCTCCGATAGCAGTAAAGTGTCTATGGTCCCTATTGAAATAGAAGGGGGCACGAAGGATGTTTATTTTGTCAAATCAGGAGTGCAACAGGGTGATAAGATAGCAATCAACCGAATTGACATGCTGCAAGACGGCATGATCGTGACACCGAAAAATGTGACAGTAGTCGCTTACAAACAGTAAACAGCTATTTATTCAAAAGTATTATGTTAAAAAAATTTATAGACCGTCCGGTACTTGCTACGGTAATCTCTGTAATCATCGTTGTTCTGGGAATACTGGGATTGAGTAGACTGGCGATTACACGTTTTCCCGATATCGCTCCTCCTACCGTGATGGTGTCAGGGTCATACCCTGGCGGAAATAGTGAAACCGTAATCCGCTCGGTGGTCACCCCGTTGGAGGAACAGATCAACGGAGTAGAAGACATGGAGTATATACGATCGACAGCCAGTAACGATGGTTCGTTTTCGATTACAATAGTCTTTAAGCAGGGAGTAATCCCCGACCAAGCAGCAGTTAATGTGCAAAACCGGGTGCAACAAGCTACCCCTTTACTCCCTCAGGAAGTAATCCGTATGGGGATAACGACTTCGAAACAGCAGAATAGTATGGTCATGCTTTTCAATCTTTATACAGAAGATAATGATCGCTATGATGAAACTTTCTTACAGAACTATGCTAATATCAATCTCTTGCCCCAGGTGAAGCGTGTTAAAGGAGTGGGAAAAGCGGAAGTATATGGAATGAAGGACTACTCGATGCGTATCTGGTTGGATCCTCAAAAAATGGCCTCCTATGGCCTAGAACCTACCGATGTATCAAACGCAATAGCAGATCAGAGTTTGGAGTCTGCCCCTGGAAAACTGGGCGAAGAATCTGACGCGACTTTGGAATATGTAATCCGCTATAAGGGGAAGAAGAATCTTCCTAAACAGTATGAAGATATTATCGTAAAGAATGACGTCACCAATCTTGTACGGTTGAAAGATGTGGCCCGGGTTGAGTTTGGTTCGCTTTCTTACAGTGGTAATAATACAACCAATGGTAGAAATGCGGTCTCCGTAGCGATCATGCAAGCGACAGGCTCTAATGCCAATGATATCGAGATTGGTATCAACAAAGAAATCGAACGGCTATCAAAATCCTTCCCTCCAGGCATCAAATACTCGAAAGTAATCAGTTCGAAAGAGCGTCTGGATGAAGCCATAGGGCAGGTAAAATCGACATTAATTGAAGCTTTCTTATTGGTATTCGTTATTGTATTTTTATTCCTACAGGACTTGCGATCGACCATTATTCCAGCTATCGCTGTGCCGGTTGCTATTATCGGAACATTCTTCTTCCTTTTGCTTTTTGGGTTTACCATCAACCTATTGACGCTTTTCGCCCTGGTACTGGCTATCGGAATCGTTGTCGATGATGCTATTGTCGTTGTGGAAGCAGTGCATGGGAAAATGGAAGGAAGCAATATGAGTCCCAAAGAAGCTACTCATGGCGCGATGAATGAAATCACAGGTGCTGTAATTTCTATTACCCTGGTGATGGCCGCAGTATTTGTTCCCATAGGTTTTATGTCGGGTTCTGCTGGTATTTTCTATAAGCAATTTGCCTATACATTGGCTATCGCTATCGTTATTTCGGCAGTCA
>JAITLW010000066.1 GCA_031277715.1 Sphingobacterium sp.
AGTGACTTAAATATGTCCGTTGGACAGCAAGTCAGCTCGAATGAGGAGCTGGGTCGTATTGTTACAGTAGATAATCCGATTGTGGAAGCGGAAGTAGATGAGCTCTTTGCCAACGAGGTGAAGCTCGGACAGGAAGTACTTATTTATCCTATGACAAATAGAAATGAGGGAAAAAAAGGAGTAATAATTTATGTAAATCCGATATTGTCCAACAAGTCAATTTTTTATGAAACTGCGAATGAAGCTCAGGATCGCCGTGTGCGTAGAGTCAAGATTCAAATTAAGGAGCGTACGGATTTCGTAATCAATACCAAGGTCGACTGCATGATAAAAATCAGATAATGTTAAAGGTTGCTTTCAAGTTTATAAAGTACGATAAAGCCAAGAGCATTGGTATTATTACAGCGGTGGTCATCAGTATTTTTCTAATTGGACAACAGCTGAGCTTACTTTTCTTCTTAATGGGATTGATGGGGAATCTAGTGGGCAATTCTCCGGTAGGCGATCATGAGCTGTGGATTATTGAAGGACAAAGCAAGAACATCAATGCGGTCAATCGTTTAGACGAGCGCCTGGTACAGCAGATCGGCAGTCTGAAAGGAGTTGATGTCGCCTACCCTGTAGTGCTTGCACCTGCACAAGCTACATTTTTGGATGGTAAAACGGCCTCCATAACGTTAGTGGGGGCCGCAGCGCCTCATTTTGTAATGG
Organism: Sphingobacterium sp.; assembly: GCA_031277715.1. Lineage (GTDB taxonomy): Bacteria > Bacteroidota > Bacteroidia > Sphingobacteriales > Sphingobacteriaceae > Sphingobacterium. The sequence continues at coordinate 712 of JAITLW010000066.1, forward strand.
GGCCTAATAAAGATAAGATAGCAGAGGGAGCGATTGGTTCTTTAATCAATCCAAATACCGTCTCCGCTGAAATCTATAGTGAAAAGAGTTGGAATACACAGTTGACGCTCGATAAGCCTATTGAAATAAATGGCAAAGCCGCGCGGATAAGCCTTCTTACCAAGGGGGCACAGGCCTTTGGCGCGAGCCTCATGTATACTACATTGGAAAATGCACGGTCCCTAGCCAGTCTGTCTCCTTCTGATATCAATCTTATCATTGCCAAACTAGACCCGAAAGTAGATAAAGCCGTTGTATTGGCTGATGTGGAAAAACTTTTCCCACAACTACGTGCTTGGGATGCCAAGAAGCTACAGCAATCTACCGTACGCGAAATTCTGGTAACCTCTAATATGGGGATGAGTTTTGGCACACTCGTGCTCTTTGCGATGATCAGTGGTTTTTTCATTATTGGTCTTACCTTATATTCCTCCGCCTTGGACCGCATTAAGGATTATGGCACATTGAAGGCAATCGGTGCCAGCAATGGCTATGTCAATAGACTTATCGTAGTACAGGCTTTTTTATATGCATTGATAGGCTACGCCCTAGCTATGTTGCTGTTGCTGGGTTTTAAGTTTGGTGTCCGTAACTCTGGGCTTGTTATTGATATTTCGTTAGGATTTTCTTTGTTTTTGTTAGGGATTACACTACTTATTTCTGTAGGAGGATCCTTATTTGCTGTTCGTAAGGTTAATAAACTGGAGCCCGCATCGGTGTTTTGATATGAGAATACTCGTTTACCTATTATCGCTTTTGATTCCTGGCCTTTGCCAGTCCCAGTCCCTCAGTATTGAAGGACTCTGGTTGCAGATGGAAAGTGGAATAGCCCATCGGCAACGGGCATTGCAGGTCGAAGTCCGAAAGCAAGAATTAAAGGAGTTTCAAACGAACCGGATTCCGGTATTTTATGTCGACGCTAATTTGCAACGTAACCTGATCGTACCGACAACTCCCGTACCGGCCATCGCTTTTGATCCCAATGCTACCGACGGCGCAATCATTCCCCTCAAATTTGCGACAAAATGGTCTTCCAAGGCAGGTCTGCAGGTCGAGTGGGAGCTCTTTGATCCGAGACGACGACTGGACGAACAACAGAAGTCATTGGAAGTCAAGCGTGCTGAGCTGGATTTGCGTCAGCAACAGGTGGATTGGCAACACGATGCCACTTTAGCATATGCAGCGGTAGTTTTGGCGACAGAACAATATGCCTTGGCGCAACAGGATTCGATGGCTTATCAGGATATTTTGCGTGTTACTCAGGCACGCTATGAAGAAGGACGGGAAAAATCAGTGAATTATTTGACCGCTCAACAGGAATTTGAGCGAAAACGCATACAGCTCCAAGAGGCCTGGTCGGTATTATGGGATGCAGACTTGGAGTTACGTCGATTTACCGATTTGGAAACAACAAAAGTATTGAGCTCTAATATCAAAGATATTGCTGCCTTTGTTAGAACGTATGATCCAGAGAATGTTACCTTACTTGCTTTGGAACTGGATAGGAAGTCGTACGAATTGCAGCATAGGGCGCTGCGAAGTGGATTGCTTCCTTCGTTGAAAGCTAACGCATACTTGGGGGAGCAATATTTTAGTAACGAGTTTCGATTGGATCGTGGCAAGGAATGGTACGGTAGCAGTTATGTAAATCTTGCTTTACGCATGCCACTATCCGCATTTTTTACCGTTCAACCTACTTTTAGAAAACTCCGTGCTCAGTCTGAAATCACCTCGCTAAAACTAAGGGAGGAGACGGACAGCGATCGAATCAGTTCACAACAGCAACAGGTCAAAGTTGCCGCAGCTCAGTCTAAATTGGAACGATTGGAAGCGGTTATGCGCTTGGCAGAACAAGTCAAACAAGAGCAAGAACAGACTTATAGAGAAGGGCGATTACTGCTTACGGATCTTAACCTGTCTATCAATCAACTGAATCAAGCAAAACGGGATGTCTGGCAAGCTGGATATGATTTAATACGGGCGCTTATGGAGCAAAAGCGATAGATTCTTCAATCTAGTTTACGAACTAGTATAAGAACATCCCGATCGATCGAATCGATTTGGTAAGTCGCATTTGCATTAGCAAAAGCTTTGTCAAAATGTATAATGTCCCCAGCTACAGTAAATCTCCCTTTGCTGTAGCTGCTATCTGATGGAATTTTATACGCTTCGCGGTAGGTGCTTTCATATTCCTTCCGATGGCGCCAGGGGTTAAGGTATTTGCGTACCTTCTTGCCTTCATAGTTTCCTTCTTTTTGTAGGGAGATATCTAAGCTAGTCAACAGATCGTAGGATTCAGTGCTCCAACTGCTGTCTGGGACAGCTGTACTTCTGAATCGGTAGGCTTGGCCCCAGCCGTATTTATCCCGAAACCTTGATGTATTGGTAATTATATTCTGTATCCTGTAGTTTTTGTTAATGCCATACAGCGTGTCGAGATTCTTGTCTGCCGAAAATGTCCAGTCTTCATAGAGGTATCGTTCGATTGGAACTTGCTCCCCAATACGTTTGATATACAACGTGTCTAGATTGTCCAGCGCGCCCTTCCGTCTAGCGCCCCCATGCCGTTGGAAAAAGTCATTTTGGTAGCTTTGGTATCCTTCTTTTTCAATGTCGATCACAAAAAAAACCGGAGGAGCTTCCATCGATAGCATTTCCGTCAGAAAGAAACGGTTCGTTCGCTGTTCTTTGAGGTAAAAATGACCTTGCGCATCGGTTTCCGTTTCAGCCACCTTGCATCCTACCACGGGACTATTGTCATAGTTGTAGATATAACCTGTAATGGCGGGGCGGCTAAGTCTGGAAATGCATGAGCCGAAGAGGCTAATACTAGCTAGAAGACAAAATAAAAATTGAACTTTACGGGACACAATCATAGGTGTTTGCATTTTAGAACGGATGTGACAAATATAATGCCGTTTGCTTGATAGGTAGAGAAAAGGGAAGTAAGAATAGATGTATTTAAAAACTCTGTAAAAAAAGAAGAGGCTTATTCTTAAACTAGAATAAGCCTCTTTTTATATCGTAAAAGATTAGTCCTGTGTTGCGCTTGGAGCTTCCGCTTTTGTCGCTTCATAAAACTTAACAAGTCGTAAGTGGCCTGGGCATTTGGTAATGTCTTTTTTCTTCCATAGTTCACATTCGAGAAATTGAATTTCTAAGAACTTCGGTACATCTATCACCACCTGGTCACTACTGATTTTTACGCTCTCTGGATATGTTTTATCTAATAATGCTTCTTTTAGTTCATCTATACTCATGTCCAAAGATATTGTTTCATTTTCGAAAAGGGAAAACTATCTACGTATTAGACCTGTTATTAAGTGAAAACGCTTTTTTTTTGAGCCAATTAAAGTTAGTGGGCAAGGGGAAATAATTGTTATCTTAGCGCCACTGCAGGTATCTGCTAAAGGCATCTATCGGTCAGTCCAACATAATATTAGCCATAGCGTGAGTTTAAAATACAAAGCTTTATCCATTTTTGCTTTCTTATCGGTATGCATTAAGTTGCTTTCTGCACAAGACAGCAGGGATACATTACGATATATCGATTCTGTAACAGTTAAGAAAAGTGTTCATAAGATTAATGACATTAATGTTTTAACATTGAGTAGAGAGCAGATTGAAGCTTCTCCAAAGATGCTGGGAATAGCTGACCCGCTTAAAGCCATACAGTTTCTTCCTGGTTTTGGAAATGGTGGTGACGCCAATTCCGGACTTATTTATCGAGGTCTGTCATCTGGGAATAACGGTTATTTCTATAATGGTGTGCAGGTACATAATCCGGCACATTTCTTTGGCCTGTTTCCTCTTTTCAATACAAACGTCATCAAAGAAGTCAATGTATACAACGGTGTTGTTCCGGGGCGGTTTTTTGGGAGGTTATCCGGTTACATCGACGTAGGAAGCGATTGGGCGATTGGTGATACAACTTTGTTTAGAGGAGAACTTTCCCTTTTTCACGGTGGCGCAGGTGTACGGCTCGAAAGAGATTCAAGCAAGTTACTGGAGATCTTTTGGCGCAGTACTTTTATGAATAAAACCTTATGGCCAATGGTAGGAAGAGTAATGGAAGATCAAAAGGGACTGAACTATGACCTTTCTGATTTGAATGTGAACGTGGCTAACGTCTATGGAAAAAATAAATTCAAAGCCTTTTTGTACACTGGAAAAGATAAAGCCAAGTTTGACCTTTTTGAAGGTAATGTAAACAATGGAATGCGCTGGGGGAATACCGTGCTGGGGTTGAACCATCAACTGGAATTACGGGAGGGACTTCAATTGGAAAGCAGTATTGGATACTCCAGATACCATGCGGATGTAGGGCTTGATTTTCTAGGGGACGATTTTACCTTAGCAAACCGACAGCGTACCTTAAGCGTAAATACCACACTTGGCTACCGTATTAATCAAAGTCGGGTAGAGACTGGCTTTGTTTATGCTACAGATGCGCTAGAATCTACCTTGCGGACGGTTCAGGAAGAGCATGATAGCGGGGGCAATCGTTATAGCGACAGACAGGAACTGTTTAAGTACTTTTTTACCATCAATAGCCCCTTGTCCGATAAAATTTCCGTCAATTTGTCTACTGCTTTGTCTTATACGGGAGGTGATTTGGATAAGTTCCATTTTAATCCCGCACTTGCACTGACTTATCATCTTAATACCTATAGCTCTTGGTTTGGAGGGGCTTCTATAACACAACAAGCGACGCATCACTTGCCTATTACGAGTATAAGCATACCCGTTGATTATGTTATTCATAGTGACAAGGACAATTCTAGCTCCAGTATGAGAGAGCTATCTACCGGATACCGATATGCCAAGGGCGCTATAGAGTTTAGTATCGATGGGTATTACAGGTGGTTGTCTGGAGCGAAGGAATTTGATGGGCATATCATTGATCTCAACGACCGTAAAGATATAAACGGAGGTATTGTGGACGGAAGAGGGGTGACTTATGGTATAGATTTTTTTACCAAAGTATTATTGCCACGCAATTATTTGTCGGTAAATTATTCCTTTTCGCGGAGCTTTAGGAAGTTTGATGCACTGAATAACGGAGGTTGGTTTCGCTATACCTTTGACCGTCCACACAATCTGAATATCGTCAATGCTTATAAGCTCTCACCAAGGCTGTCTCTTTCTGCAAGTTATATATTGAGTAGCGGGAGCAATTTCACTCCTGTGTTGGGCATGTATTATTTTAACGAAACCCTGATAGGAGAGTATGGAACTAAAAATAGTGCCCGTATGGATACCTACCATCGCCTTGATTTGGGGCTGGAATATGGTTTAAAGCAGACGGCGAGAAGCAAACAAACCTTAGGCTTTTCCATAATCAATGTCTACAATAGGAGCAATCCTATATTTAAGCACTTCAGTTATGAACGTGGCTACCTCGAGAATGACGGTGTTTTTAAAATGTCACAAAAAGACGGGGCTAGTATTCCGATACTGCCTGCTATTACCTACACATTGGATTTGTTATGAGAAACATGTTTTTATTAATTTTAGGCACTGTTGCCCTTAGTTCTTGTGTAAAGGAAGCCGAACAGGAAGTATTTGCTCCAAAATTTGTGGTCGAAGGAGTGATCGAAGAGTCTGGATACCCGGTTGTAAAGCTGACACATAATATACCGAAAGGATATATCATTAATAAAGAACAATTGGAAAATCTCATCGTGCGCTGGGCGACAGTCAAAGTGTATAATGATACCGAAGAGGAAATTTTGACTTTGGTACGTGATGATGAAGTATTTCCTTATTTTTTTTACAAGGGACGGTCGCTAAAAGGTGTGGCAGGGAGAAAGTACCAACTAGAAGTAAAGTATGGAAATGTGGTACTTCATTCCGAAACAGAGATTCCCGTTTATAAACCGGAGATTGATAGCGTGGGATACCGATTATTGCCTTAGGATAAAGCACAGGCCGTAGTGTTTGTCAAGAATATCGAAAAGACGGCACACTATAGGTTGTATACCAAGTTGGATACACAGCGTAATTTCTACACCACAAGTCCTAGAGGGTTTAAAGCTACTGATAGATCTGAGCTTAGTTATTCCATTGCATTGATGCGCAATCTCTCCTTGCTGGATACGACAGCGCATAAATCGAGGTATTACAGTGTAGGAAATAAAGTTGATGTGAAAGTCTCTAATGTATCCGAAGTGAGCTACTCCTTGTGGACAAATTATACTCAGCAGGGTCTTCAATTCTCCTTTTTAAATTATTCATCCAATTTCCGTGGTAACCATGAGGGAGATGGAATCGGTATATGGTATGGCGCCAATTCGACAGTGACGAGACG
>JAITLW010000345.1 GCA_031277715.1 Sphingobacterium sp.
GAGGATCACGCCCGACCTCGGAAAACGTGTACAGCTGCTCAAGAAATATATCCTTCAGCCCTGCCTCTTCCTCCAACTTACGCCGCGCGCAGTCATCTGCCGTCTCCTGTTCCTGAAGAAAGCCACCTGGGAAAGCCCATTTACCAAGATACGGTTCGATCCCCCTTTTGGTAAGGAGCACCTTAATCTCGCCTTTATCAAAGCCGAATAGCACACAATCCACCGTGACAGCAGGTCTTGGATATTCGTATATATACTGCTTCATATCCTATAGTATTACCTCTATCGATTTACGTAACTGTATGCCATATTTTTGTTGCAATACAACAAACTGCTCCGACGTACGCTGCTCAAATCCTCCAATCGGCGACATACAGTCTTCCAGTAAGGTGATCCGTGACGTCACCTCACGATTATCCTTGTAGTAATCAAGAATCTGTTCCAACGAAGCCAGGACACAGTGACTGGAAGCCTCTCCTGCTAAATAGATCGCATCATATTCCCCTACTGCATCCAACACCGTCTGATTCACATATCCTTCCGTATCGTATTCTGCTTTGATAATACCATACATCTCCGTATATGGATTCTGCCCTTTATAGATCATTTGTGGAGCACAGCCTCTTGCGGTAGCATGAAAGTAGAGCATCTTCGTAAACTCACTTTCTAATTTTGCTCCGAAAGTCCCTTCCAAACAGTGGTAAGGCCATATACAAAGCTGTTTCTTATTCCCCATCTCCAAGTTACGGAGATATTCCAGCGAACGCTCCGTCTCTCCGTTTGCCACTTTCCAGCGTCCAGACTCCACATCCTCATAGGTAATCAATGTAAATGGCGCGGGGCGGTTCCCTTCTTTATCTATCCACCAACTCGCATGGAACACCTGTTCTACCGAATGACAGTCCAGACTACAGATCACCTGTGTCAGTCCCTCCATATTGTGGTACATCCACTCCGTTAGCCTTCTCACATCGCCACGAGATCCTGGCACTGCCAGACTACCGATATCTTCCATAAAATCATTCTGTATATCTATAGCGAGCAACAAGTTGCGCTTGCTATCCTCCACAGCAGGTTTACTATTCTCCGCCTCTGCCAATGCGATGATTGCACCTAAATTCTCTTTACTGCCGCGCGAAGCAATACATGTCGCATCGACAATCTGTTCGTATCTTGTCTTCATTCTCTATGTATATTTTTAAACGTTGTAAATAGGAACCATAGCAAATTTGTGTGCTGACATCGCCATTCTGCTACGGATTAGGTCGTCGATAGACGTATCGCCAGAGCTTCCTTCCAATATAAAGGCATCGATCTGTGCATAAGACATTCCCAGTTCATCCTCATCCGTCTGTCCCTCCCATAGGCCAGCGGAAGGTTTCTTATCCACAATAGAATCCGGCACGCCGAGGTATCTTGCCAAGGTATACACCTCCTGCTTGGTCAGCATCCCTAATGGATTCAGATCCGAGGCCCCATCGCCCCATTTCGTAAAATAACCCACCGTGCGTTCGGCCATATTTCCCGTACCGATTACAAAACGGCTTCCAAGCTGAGCCAGTTGGTACAGATAGGTCATCCGCACGCGAGGACGGATATTGGCCAGGCTCAACGTCCTATTGGCTTCACTCACACCTTCCAAAAGCTTTCCGTCGGTAATAGCAATCGCATCGGTTGCAGGCTGAATATCAAATACCGAATACGTAAAGTCAAACTTTTCGATAAGCTCCATAGCGTGCTGGTAACTGCTGCTGTTCTGCATATCACTGCCATAAGGCATCATTACCAGGTATGTATCGATCTTAGCCCTGTGGCATAAGCAAGCCACCACACTACAATCGATCCCACCGCTCATTCCGAGCACTACACCTTTACGATTTGCGGTCTTCACCTGTACAGCGATCCATTCCGAGATACTGTCCGCATATTGTGCTACATTTTCATCATTGATGACAAATGGCTTGTTTACTTTATTTTCCATATACCCGATTTGATTCCGTTTCCAATCTATTTCTTATTTCCTCAAAATTATTAGTGAACACAAACTCACCGTCTCTATAAAAATCCTTCAGGAGATTATCCTCTTCCAGTTCCAGTACAGCGTCCGGATTGAGGTCGTCTATAAGCCGGTAATCGTTATCTTTAAAAACCACTGCTACCATCCCCTTCTGTGATTTCTTAAAATTGCCGGTGTCCGTCGCAGGCCGTTTCTGTATCGCTTTGAACTTGCCATCCACCTCTTCCGCTGTTCCCTTTAGCGCAAAACCAAAAGTATCTCTCGTTACATACTGATACGTGTATGAACCGATTCCCAATATTGCATTGGTCGAAGCAAATCCCTTATCCATCAATCCATGACAGATCTTATCCGCCCGCTCTACGGTTATGGAGTCACCATAGACAACCCCGATATGCGGATCCAACTCCTTATAACCTTTATCGTTGACCTTACCTCCGAATATTTCAAATAAACGTTCTACGATCCCCTTGCGCACTGTTTCCCGGTCAGCACCTTTGTCACCACAGATGATCTGCACAGGATCACCACTATCCGGGCGAATCACCACCTTGCCGTCTCTCGCCATGATCACTTCTTTGAGTTGCGGCAGCACCTTATCCACCACATTCCATAAATCATAAGTATCCGACACAATCGAAATATTACCACTTGGGTACACCTCCGTAATAAGGTGTCTGAATGCTTCGGCCTCCTTCTCGCCATACGAACACATCACACTATGCTCTGTAGATGGTGTATACATGAGCACGTCTGCTTTAGCTTCGTAAAAAGACTTTAGATAAGCCCTCACAGGAAGAGTAGCCGATACAGCGAAGCTCAATAGATGTCCACCTGCTGTACGGTACGCTGTCTCGGGCGAGCCCATTCCCCGCATAGAGAAATCACCAGCCTGCGTACGTACTTTCTGTACATCTCCAGTTAGAGTGGCATAGTGTGTCAGCACCCGTTTATAGCTATCTGCAATTGTTGCGGCAGTCATCGGTGACCAGATATAAGCTGACAATTGCGTCTCTAAATATCCCGGTAGCCAAAAGAAATCAGGATGTGTATTTTCAATGGTAAACATCGGGACGCCAACAGGAACCAAACTACCTTCTTTTAGTGCTTTAATCTTGATCGGCAGATAACCTAAGCGGTACAGTGAGCGGATATGCCCTGAATCATGTGTATTAGCAAAATTTGAATTGGTATGCGCAAAAACCTCACGTATAGCCTCTTCATATTCTGCGACCACCATATCCTCCGGCTGTTCGAAAAAATAAGTTTTGAACGAGTTCGTCATCTCTGCCAATGCTCCCTGCAGTCCAAAAAATACCACATGGCCTACACCCTGGATACGGGACATCCGTGGGGTCCAGGTCTCATACACCCAATTTGTCTTTGCAGGATATTGGTCTTTATGGCATAATTTATAGCCATCAGTCCATAGAATAGGATTTTTACTGATCGGATTAAACATAGTCTTCGATATTAATGGTAATGTATTCTATTTTTGGATGCACCTCATTCATCATGGAGGTACTGGTAAATATTTTTTCTAAAGGGGAATCCTCATTCAACAACTTGCCGGAGAGCACCCTCCGCTCACAATGCGTCACCAGGAGGTAGATCTGGGATGCTCCCATTTCTTTCAATATCTGTGCTGCTCCCAAGAAAGTTCCACCTGCCGAGCACAAGTCATCGACAATAATACATTTGGCACCTTCGGGCACATCCCCCTTCTTGAGGAACATATTCTCGATACGGCCAGTCTGCGGGTTACGTGTCTTGTCAAACACACAACAATCTTCGTATCCTGCCCCCTCGTAGCGGGCAGCGGCCCCTTTATCCGGAAAAACCACTCTATCCTGCTCCGAAAAGCCCAAACGCTGCATCACCTGGGGCAACCAGTCCAACGCTGGGTATATAGCTTCACTATTACCGAGCAGCTCGATAGTCTTGGCCGAGTGAGGTTCGATTACGTATACCTTATCGAATTTCAAGCTATTGATAAACTCGCTTACGTATCTCAATGTAAACAAATCTCCCTCTATCTTACGATCCATACGGCTATAAGGCATATAGCTGATTATCAACCTGCATTTCACACGATCTTCGTCCAATCGCTTCTTTACAAAAAGTAATTTAATCAGATCTCCGTCTTCCTGATAGGTGAATTGAATAAGGTTATCTGCTGAAATCAAATTATCGAAATCTTTCACTTTAGTCTCTCCATTTGGAAACTGCTCTGTGACTATCGGCTTTTTATTGAGTAGAATCATGTGTATTAAATTTAAATTTTACACTTTGAGTATTTTTTACTCAACAAAGATGAACATAAGAATTGAAACCTGCAAATAAATTGAGTAAAAAATACTCAACAATATTAAAGATCATAATCCAGTTATCTGGGAATACAAGTACGATTCGAGGCAAGAGGTTCACCTACTTATTCTCCGCATTCACCGAAAAATAAAATCATTTGGTCGAAAGCTCATTTCGTACCTGCGGATTACGGCCTACTTTTGAATCAACAATAAAACAAATAACAGACGCAACCTCAGGAAAAGAATCAGCGTCTTACGAACAAAAGGATTAAAGACAATAAAAAAATAGAAACAACTAAAACGCCTCAACATCATGAAAAAGTCTATCGCAACCATCGCCACCTTATTTACTTTAGCATTTACCTTCAGTGCATTTGCTAAAGAAACCGTAAATCCATTGAAGGATGTTAACGCAAAGAAGATCGCTCTTACCTATGTTGAAGCTATCACCTTGGGCAATACGGAATTTAATAAACACTTGTTTACTTCAGATTTTGAATACCGCAACGCGGCAAATGAACAAGTCTCCAGCAGATCGGAATATCTAGCTTTCTTAAAAGCCAACAAAGGATTAAAATACAACTGTAAGACCACATACGAGATATTGGATCAAGCAGGTACTACTTCTGTAGCCAAGGCTACTATGCAATTTGAACAATTCACCCGTGTAGACTACATCACAATGATTCAGACCGTAGAGGGATGGAAAGTCAGCAAAGTGGTAACGACATACCCATAGGCACTCAGATATCCTCAAAATGAGGATTTTATTCAGGAAGAGTTTATTTTTCAGAGGACTTTAAGAGTCTTCGTAAACTAAGAGTTTTGTTCAAGCTAGCCCCGCAGGAATGCGGGGCTTTTTAAATTTCAATTAGTAAAAAGTACAATATGATATACAAATTAAATTGTATATTCGTCCAATTATTAACTGAAATGCCATTATGAGTAAGTATTCGGCCTTATTTATTGTATCCTTATTTTTAGCGCTATTGTTTTCCTGTGAAAAAGTAGATAATTTTCTGCCTGAAGACACGAAAAAGAGTCAAACTGAAATTCAAGGAATAGAATATATCGCCGCAGACCATATCAATTTGATCGCCAATGTACTCTACGTTAAGGAAGAAAATGTAAAGGACCATGGATTTAGAGTTCAATACTATAATAATGCCCTAGCCGTTTCTCAAGACTATTCATTAGGTACCGAGTTAGTTCCTGGCAGGGTCTCCTACTCGCTCAAAGGCAATTTGAATGCACTCCTCAAAAATGGGTTTCAATTTAACTATTATTATACAATAGGCGATAGTACGTTCCATTCTTCCTCCGTTACTTTTCATACTGAGCAGCTACCAAAGTTCAAAGTACATCCTGACCAGAACTTATTCCACGTATTACCAGGCGATGAGGTAACTATAAAAGGAGATTTTAGAGATATTCAAGGTAAATATTACTTACAGTTAGAGGATCAGACAACTCCCCTTCCCTTTCAGATTAGCGATAGCGGGACCAGTCTGACATTTAAGGTTAATGGAAATCTCACCAATAAATCCGAATTGTATGTTTTCCTGATCCCGTACCAACAGCCCTCAGGCTATCAGATCAAAGAATATTTAACCAAAATCAATTTACTATCACGCCTGGGGCCACCGGCAAGTTATCAAATCAGTTGGTCAAGTTACTTGGTATTACCCGTGTTATCCGGTATAGGCTACAATACATCTATAATCATCGGGAATAAATTAATACCTTATTCATCCTATATATCCTTAGGCAATCACATTCACTATCTTTCGGGCGACAGATACCGAATAGGTTATTTTAATGGCCGTGACACCGTGATATTCCCACAGGAACTTCAGATTATACGGCCCGACGCCAATTTAATAAACTTTGATACCCCAAAAGTGCATCCCAATGGAGAAGTCACCGTATCCGGTTTTAACAGTTCGCATATTTTCGGCGAAGTAAAATACTTAATAAACGGCAGCCCTATTACATTGAGATCTACGGATAATTATTCAAAATTTATCTTTCAGATTCCCAATCTTCCGGACGGCGCTTACGATCTCACCATTCAGAGCCCCAATTATGAGATCACATCCAAGAATAAGTTTCAAGTGGAGGCTTTCAAGCCTGGCAATGTGACGCAATACGGAAACCGTATAGGGAGCAAAGTCCAGGTAACGGGCAATTTTATAGCCAACCAACGGT
>JAITLW010000357.1 GCA_031277715.1 Sphingobacterium sp.
CCTTTGGAAAAGCCCCTACCCCGCAGGCGAATGATTTCTGGCAAATCAATTTTTCACGGGTGCAATGGCAGCACACAGTAGAAAACGGAGTGTACAAACGGAAAAAAGAAAACGGAAAGTTATTAGCAGAAGACAACTGGGTATGGTCACCGATTGGAATCATTAATATGCACTACCCCGAACGATGGGGATATATCCAATTTGTGGAACAAACAACTAGCGAAAGTTATCCTAAGTCCCAAACAATCGAGCAAGCTGCCTGGAACATATTCTACCTACAACAGCTATACTTTGCCGGAAACAGCCACAAGTACAGCAATAGATTAGAAGCACTGCCAGGATTTGAAAAAGTACTAAAACATAACATATCCGGACTCCGGCACAGAACCACGACAAATAAAGACAAAACATTCTATAAATCTGAACTATTAGACCCCGCCAACCAACTTAAAGTCACCATAGACAATTTTGGCAATTATACGATATCTTATGAACAGTAGAAGAAACTTCATTAAAGCCGCTAGCGTAGGTTTAGCCGCATTACAATTCAGCCCAACCACCTTGCAGGCTCAACCGCATAACACTCCTTTATTATTTGATTTCTGGTTATGGGCGCGCCCCAACGACTCGGAGTCCGAAGCGGTACTAAAGAAGCGTTACCAAAGCTATAAAGATGCTGGCGTGCGCGGTATATTTTTCGAGAACTATAGTGTCAAACATTTTCAATTGGCAAAACAATATGGCCTCGAGACCCATCGATGGATGTGGACGATGAATCGCGGAGAAAAGGACCTTTTAGAAAAACATCCTGAATATTATGCCGTCAGCAGATCGGGCAAATCCTGCGCCACGAACCCTCCTTATGTAGACTATTACAGATTTCTTTGTCCTTCACATCCTGATGTGCCCAAATACCTCGAAGAAAAGGCTAGAGAACAGCTTGAAAAAGAAGATGTAGACGGCTTACATCTTGATTATATCCGTTATCCAGACGTAACGCTTCCTGTTAACCTCTGGCAAAACTATAATCTAGATCAGTCAACAGAATTAGCTGACTATGATTTTTGCTATAGTAAATTCAGTAAAGAGGCTTATTTGAAAGAGACAGGTATCCATATAGATCAGGTCGATCGTCCCGACCAAAGCCCGTCTTGGCGTGCATTCCGATATCGCCAAATCAACAAAATAGTCAACAGGATCTGTGAAGCTGCCAAAGACTATCAGAAACCTGTTACCGCCGCTGTATTTCCGACTCCAGATCTCGCCCGTCGTATTGTACGTCAAGACTGGACAAACTGGAATCTCTCTGGTGTGTTTCCGATGATCTACCATGGCTTCTACAAAGAACCCATACAGTGGATCGGCACGGCTGTTGCAGAAGGCGTACAGGGTTTGCACGGCAAGTTCCCGTTGTACGCAGGTCTATACCTGCCCGACTTCAAAAATCTAAATGAACTAAAAGAAGCAATCTCACTTGCCAAATCAAATGGAGCTGCAGGTGTTTCTCTTTTTGGGGAGACCGAATTTGACCAACAGACCATCGCATTGTTACAATCTATCCGTTAGATTGTTTTTCTAATTCTATGCGCCAGCTTAAGGCTGGCGCACTACTACTTTCAGATGCATTCTATAGGAAATAAATTTCAACATTATTTTTTTAATCGCATCAATCCCGAAAAATATAGTATCTTTGTACCCCGTACATAAGGCAGATATTTGGATATAAAATCCAATCATCTTTAGTAGAAAATTCCATTAATTGCTATGACTAAATACATCTTTGTTACGGGCGGCGTAACCTCGTCGTTAGGGAAAGGTATTATTGCAGCTTCCCTTGCTAAACTTTTACAAGCACGTGGCTTTAAAGTTACTATTCAAAAGTTTGACCCCTACATCAACATCGATCCAGGCACACTTAATCCCTACGAACATGGCGAATGCTATGTCACAGAGGATGGAGCTGAGACAGACTTGGACTTAGGTCATTATGAGCGTTTTTTAAATGTGCCTACCTCTCAGGCCAATAACGTGACGACTGGTCGTATCTACAAACATGTCATTGAAAAAGAAAGAGAAGGCGCTTACCTTGGCAAGACTGTTCAGGTCATCCCACATATTACTGACGAGATAAAACGTCGTATGCAACTTTTGGGACAAGGGGGCGAATACGATATCATCATCACCGAGCTCGGAGGAACAGTAGGAGACATAGAATCCCTTCCTTTTATCGAGGCGGTACGTCAGCTACGTTGGGAACTAGGCAACAATGATTCGCTAGTTATCCATCTGACACTGGTACCTTACCTTGCAGCTGCAGGCGAACTAAAAACAAAACCAACACAGCATTCTGTTAAGACCTTATTGGAATATGGGGTACAACCTGATATTTTAGTATGTCGTACAGAGCATAAACTAACTCAGGAGATCCGTAAAAAGCTTGCTTTATTCTGTAATGTAAACATCAATGCAGTCGTGGAGTCTATCGATGCTCCTACCATTTACGATGTTCCATTATTAATGTTGAAAGAGCAGTTGGACAAAACAGTCTTAACGAAACTTAAGCTTTCAACCAAAAACGAACCAAACCTAGATAATTGGAAAACCTTCCTAGGTCGTCTCAAAAACCCTACGACAGAAGTCAACATCGGTTTAGTAGGAAAATATGTGGAGCTACCAGATGCTTACAAATCGATCGTAGAAGGTTTTATCCACGCTGGATCAGCAAATGAAACAAAAGTAAAAGTTAGCTTCATCGCTGCAGAAAGTATTTCTCCAGAGAATGTTGCCGATAAACTAAAAGGTCTAGATGGCGTTCTAGTTGCCCCTGGTTTTGGTGAGCGTGGTCTAGAAGGCAAGTTGAATACCATTAAATATGTCCGTGAAAACAAAATCCCTTTCTTCGGTATATGTTTAGGTATGCAATGTGCTGTTATTGAATTTGGAC
Organism: Sphingobacterium sp.; assembly: GCA_031277715.1. Classification (GTDB taxonomy): domain Bacteria; phylum Bacteroidota; class Bacteroidia; order Sphingobacteriales; family Sphingobacteriaceae; genus Sphingobacterium. Next base: position 2,945 of record JAITLW010000357.1, read on the forward strand.
GAAATGTACTGGGCTTGAATGGTGCAAACAGCTTTGAGATGGATGAAAACACCCCTCACCCTGTTATCAACCTTATGGAAGAACAGAAAAATATCACCAACATGGGCGGGACAATGCGTCTAGGAGCTTACGACTGTGATATCAAAAAAGGGACAAAGGCTTTTGCTATTTACGGAAAGACAAAAATTTCAGAACGTCACCGTCACCGCTACGAATTCAACAATGCTTATTTGAAAGATTACGAAAAAGCAGGTATGATAGCTTCGGGATTCAATCCAGAAACTGGTCTAGTGGAGATTGTGGAGTTAAAAGACCACCCATTCTTCGTAGCAGGACAGTTTCATCCAGAATTAAAGTCAACTGTTGCGAATCCTCACCCACTTTTTGTTAGCTTTGTAGCCGCTTCTTTGGCAAATAAAAAAGTGGTTGCTAAGTAAACCTCTTTATTCTATTGACAAATAGCGGATGTAAATAATAAAATGGAATAAATTATAATAGATGGATAGAAATAACATTATAGGGCTAGTATTGATTTTTGCAATTTTTGCAGGTTCTTTTTATTTTTTAAAACCTACTGAGCAAGAATTAAAAGAAGAACAACAACGCCAGGATAATAGAGACAGTGCCAAGAGCGGACAAATGCTAAGCGACTCCTTAGCTTCTTCGAAAAAGAATGAAGTCCTTGATTCAGCTGCGTTGAGCAAACCTTTTGGTACTGCCAAAGTCGGACAAGAGCAATTAATCACATTAGAAAACGAACAACTTATTATTCAGTTGTCTTCTAAAGGTGGTAAAGTAAAATCGGTACAACTTAAAGGTGAAAAGAATTTTGACGGAGCCCCTCTTTACTTGTTAGAAGGAGATAACAACAATTTCGGTTTTATCTTTAATGCAGGCGGTCAGAATATCAACACCAATGACTTACACTTTGTAGTTAATACATCGTCACCTAATAGTGCTTCGTTTCGTTTGAAATATACAGACGATCAGTACCTAGAGTATAACTATGCATTAGAAAAAGGATACAACTTAGCATTAAATGTCAATGCTGTTGGAATCCAGAACCTAATTGATGTAAAGCAAAAAACAATCGTATTAGATTGGGAAGCTAATCTTCTTCGAAAAGAACAGAACCTAAAATCTGAGCGTGAAAAATCTTCTATATTCTTTAAAGATACAGAAGGCACAATAGACCACTTATCAGAAACAAGTGATGCAGAAGAAAAAATTGAGAAAACAAAAGTGGAATGGATTGCTTTCAAACAACACTTCTTCTCTTCAATCTTATCATCTAAACAAGCTTTTGAGAACACGGATCTCAAAGTAACGTTCTCAAACAACGAGAATATCGTTAAAAACTACAAGACTACAGCAGAACTAGCTTTTAACACACAAGCCAACAATCATTTTGAATTCAGCTTCTTCTTTGGTCCAAACCAATACAAGACGTTAAAAGCAGAAGGTAATAATTACGAAAAGATCATCAATATGGGCTGGGGGCCTATGGGCTGGATCAATAGATTCATCACTGTTCCATTGTTTGACTTTTTAGATGGTTACCATATGAGTTATGGTATCGTTATTCTGATATTGACGTTATTGTTGAAGGGAGCTATGTTCCCATTAACCCGCAAGTCTTACCTTTCTATGGCTAAGATGCGCGTGCTCAAACCACAGTTAGATCAGATTAAAGAGAAAGTCGGAGAAGACAACCCTATGCTATTGCAACAAGAGCAAATGAAGCTCTACAAGCAGGCAGGTGTCAACCCATTGGGAGGATGTCTACCGATGTTGTTGCAAATGCCGTTCACACTTGCCTTCTTCTTTTTCTTCCCTAACTTGTTTGAATTAAGAGGCCAAAGCTTCCTATGGATGAAAGATCTATCGACATACGATACATTCATCACGTTTAGCCCGATATTTGGTATCAACCACATTTCACTAATGTGTGTGTTGATGACGGCAGTTACTTTATTGACAACTTGGTATAACAACGCTACTTCGGGAGCGACTTCAGGAATGGGTAACCAAATGAAGTATATTGGTTACATTATGCCTTTGTTATTCTTCTTCATGTTGAACAGTTTCCCTTCTGGATTAAATTACTACTATTTCCTAGGGGCCTTATTCACCTTCTTAACACAGTTCTTAATTCGTAAATCAATTGATGACGAAAAGATACTCGCTAAGCTTGAGGAGAATCAAAAAAATCCGAAGGCAGCCAAAAAGTCTTCGTTCCAGGCAAAGATGGAAGAAATGATGAGACAGCAACAAGCTGCTCAGCACAACAAGAAAAAATAATATAAAAAGAGAGGCATCTAAATTAGATGCCTCTCTTTTTATATAGTAAACTTTACGCCTATTTTTCTGGCTTTTTAAACCCATCTTTCTCCGCGCGCTTACCCATCTCTGCTACCCTCTTTTCCGTATCTGGGTGTGACGAGAATAGTTTCTGTGTAAAGCTCTCCTTGCCTCCGCCAGACAACTCTACCAAACGCTCAAAAGCCATTGCCATATACCATGGATTCACATTATTAGCTTTCAAGAACTGATAACCATATTCGTCAGCCATACTCTCTTGCTTACGGGAAAAACTCATGTTAGCCACCTGCTCTCCAACTTCACCCAACTGAGAGTCAGAAAGCGCTCCTGCTGTACCACCTTGAGAAGACACACCTTCTTTCAATGCTGATGTTAACAATGCGGTACGGAATGCATCTTTTGAATCCTGATTTTTAACGTGACCGATTTCATGCCCGATAACGCCCAAAACTTCATTGTCCGTCATCGCCTCCATTAGCCCCGCACATACCCGCACACTACCATCAGCACAGGCAAAAGCATTAACATCACGCACAAGATAAACCTTAAAGTTTAACTGCTGTCCATCATAATTACTTAACCCTGTAGTCAATTTGACCAATCGTTTCGCTAGCTCATGGTCAGCAGGTGCCACCGGATTGTTGGCATCCATCCAATTGATATATTCTTTGGTATAAGCTATTACATCATCATTTGATAGCGTCGCGGCTTTAACAGCTTTTGTTGCAGAACCAATCGACTTCGTGTTAATTTTGATTTGTGCCTGTACACCGTATGCCCCCAATCCCATAAGTGCTACGGTTAACAATGTTTTAGTTACTTTCATATAAAATTTCGAATTTAACATTCCTGTTACAATAAACATACCAAAGGAATAGAACATTCAAAAAAGTTTGGCACAGCGCGTCAAAACCAACTTTTATACAAAAGCACTATGTCCTGTAATACTACGCCCAACAATCAGTGAATTAATCTCTTTAGTACCTTCATAAGAATAAATAGCCTCCGCATCAGCTAAAAAACGAGCAACATTATATTCCAATAAAATACCATTGCCTCCCATCACTTCACGCGCACGGGACACAATATCACGTGTACGGAGTGTACAGAAGACCTTGGCCAGGGAAGCATGCTCGTCTTTGAGCTTGCCATCATCCTGCAACTCCGACAGGCGGAATACCAATGTCTGCATTGCAGTCAGATTAGACAACATTTCCACAAGATGATTTTGAATCAATTGAAAAGATGCGATAGGCTTACCAAACTGCTCTCTTTCCAAGGTATACGCCAGTGCATTCTCATAAGCACCACGTGCACAGCCCACCGCCATCCAAGCCACCCCTGCACGCGTCATCTGTAGCACTTTTGCGGTATCTTTGAAGGACTGTGCATTCGGCAGTCTATCAGATTCGGGCACCACACAGTCGGTCATAGTAATCAGGCCATTCTGAACAATCCGCAAGGCCATCTTTCCTTTGATCTTTTCAACCGAAAATCCCGGATTCTCTTTCCGTACAATAAAACCCTTCACCTGATTGTCGTCCACATCTCTCGCCCAGATAATCGTAATATCCGAGAAAGTCGAATTCCCGATCCACTTTTTCTGTCCATTCAAGACCCAGCCCCTATCCGTACGTTTGCATGTTGTCGTCAACCCTCCTGCCGTAGCAGATCCCACCTCAGGCTCCGTCAATCCGAATGCCCCAATAACTTTTAATTGTTGCATCTTAGGCAGCCACTCTTCTTTCTGTACATCCGATCCACACATATATATAGATCCCATCGCTAATCCACTCTGCACCCCCAAAAAAGTAGCTATAGAAGGGTCAATACGCCCAAATTCACTGGCGATGATTCCATCCATCAGCGAGCTCCCTCCAGCACAGCCATAACCTTTATAAACATAACCGCATACATTCAGTTCCGCCAGCTTCGGAATAATCTCAAACGGAAAATCATCATGCAACCAGTAATTATTTACTATAGGCTTCACCTCTGCCTCTAAAAATGCTCGTACCCGTAGCTGTAAAGCCCGGTCTTCGACCGAAAGCCTATCTTCTACAGCATAAAAATCGGCGTTGATAGGCGGTGGATCTTTCTTTTTCTTATTCCCCGTCAACATTTTCATAGCCATCTGCAGTTGTTTTTCATCCATTTTAGAAACAGCCTGCATTACCTCGGCAAGGTCTACTTTTTTAGAAATCTTATCAATCTGCTCAAAATCAACCGATTTCACCAGCTTTATTATGCTCTTAATCTTTCCTAACATATGCGTTCTTTATAGTCTAACAACATTTTTAGCTTAAAATAGTTTTTTATTGTTGCATTTCAACAAAACAATACTATATTTGCATCCGAAATAAAAATCTATTTTATTTAACTACTGTAAATCAGAATGTTAATATAAATAAATAAAAATTTTTATTTCTTGGGTTACCTTTTCAGGTTACCGGTATTAAAGAGTATAAAACAACATTTGTTTCAATTAAATAGAAAATTAAAAGATGAAAAATTTATTCGCATTCGGATTTTTAGCATTAGCTTTAACAGTAGCATCATGTGGTAACAACACTTCAAAAACTGAAGAAACTGCTGATTCTTTAAAAGGAATCGTTGATTCAACAGCTGGTGCTCTTACTGACTCAATCAACAAAGTTGCTGATTCAGCAAACAAAACTATCGATTCAACTGCACAAGTTATCGATTCTACTAAAAACGCTCAGTAATCCGAAAAAGAGTTAAAATACTCCTACAAAAGCCTGTGTTCTTAATGACACAGGCTTTTTTATTATCCTTTAATTGCTAAAAAAGTAACTGTTTTTTGTACTTTTGCAGTACCTAAGATGGGCATGGTGATTACTTGTTCGACTTTAGAAATAGAAGAACAGCCCAGCTTTTTTACTTTTGACTTATTAATTCCACAGAAAATGACATTATCAGCGTTAACGGCTGTTACTCCTATCGACGGACGATACCACAATGCCACTCAAGAACTATCCCCTTATTTTTCGGAGTTCTCTTTAATCAAACACCGCGTTTTGGTAGAAGTGGAGTACTTCATTGCTTTGGCACAATCCGGAATTCCACAATTAGCACATTTTGATGGTTCTTTAAATGAAAAACTGCGTAAGATATACGAAGAGTTTACCCTTGAAGATGCGCAATGGATTAAAGACACGGAGAAAGTGACAAACCATGATGTTAAAGCTGTAGAATACTTTTTAAAAAATGAATTCGAAAAGCTAGGGCTGCACGATTCATTAGAGTTTATACATTTCGGATTGACCTCACAGGACATCAATAATACGGCAATTCCATTCGCTTGGAAAGAGGCGTTAAACCACGTGTACCTTCCAGGAATACAATCCCTAATCAACGAACTTAAAAAACTGTCTGAAGAATGGAGCGGTGTAGCTATGCTAGCGCGTACCCACGGTCAGCCGGCTTCCCCTACCCGACTGGGCAAAGAGATTAAAGTTTTTGTAGAACGTTTGGAAAAACAAGTTAACCTACTCCAAGCCGTACCTCATTCCGCAAAATTCGGTGGTGCCACGGGTAACTTCAATGCCCATTTTGTTGCTTACCCTACACAGGATTGGGTTGCCTTTGGAAATGCATTTGTCAATGAGCAGTTAGGACTAGATCGTTCGCAGACAACCACACAAATCGAGCACTACGACAATTTTGCAGCGAGCTGTGATGCGTTAAAACGAATCAACAATATTCTTATCGACCTGTGCAGAGATATCTGGACGTATATCTCGATGGATTATTTCAAACAAAAGATTACAGCAGGTCAAATCGGTTCTTCCGCTATGCCGCACAAAGTAAACCCTATTGATTTTGAAAATGCCGAAGGTAACTTAGGCCTTGCCAATGCATTATTTGAACACCTAGCCGCCAAATTGCCGATATCTAGGCTACAGCGTGACCTTACAGATTCTACGGTATTGCGGAATATTGGCGTGCCTATGGCCCATACCATGATTGCCATTAAATCTTCACTAAGAGGTATAGGTAAATTAATACTTAACGAGCCTGCTCTTGAGAAAGACCTGGCCAACAATTGGGCTGTTGTTGCCGAAGCGATACAAACGATTTTACGTCGCGAAGGATATCCTAAACCTTATGAGGCATTAAAGGACCTGACCCGTACCAATACACAGGTGACACAAGAGACCATTGCCGAGTTTGTTAATGGCCTGAATGTATCTGAAACGGTCAAAGAAGAGATAAAAAACATCAGCCCATCTAATTATACAGGTGTTTCACTGTAATTATATCACAGATCCGCATCTTGAGGGCTAAGGTTTTACGAAACAATGACGTGGATCATACACATATAGATTATCTTTGGATCGTATAAGGTAAAGATGTAATGGTGACTTCTTCATAACTTTAAAAAAAGAAAATGGCAACAATAAACGTATATACAGAAACTACACCGAATCCAGCGACAATGAAGTTCTTGGTCAACAAGCTACTTATCAATGGCAGTGTAGACTATCCTGATAGAGAAAGAGCACAAGAGTCTCCTTTCGCAAAAGAACTATTCAAATTCAACTTCGTAACCGGTGTTTTCTTTGCCAGTAATTTTGTTACTGTCACAAAATCCGAAGACGCCGAGTGGAACGATATCGAAGCGATACTAAAAGATTTCGTAAAAGGCGCAGTAGAATCCGAGCTGAAAGTACAGGAAGTCGTAAGCGATGAAGATACTTCTTTTGAAGGAACAGAGACCGAGATAAAAATCCAACAGGTTCTTCATGACTATGTTCGCCCTGCGGTAGAACAAGACGGTGGAGCTATTGCTTATAAATCCTTCCAGGAAGGAATCGTTACCGTCGAACTGAGAGGTTCATGCAGCGGTTGTCCTTCTTCTACGATCACGCTTAAAGCGGGTATCGAAGGACTTTTAAAGCGTATGGTTCCTGAAGTGGAAGAGGTTGTTGCAGAAGCAATGTAAGCAAACACCGATTCAATATATAAAAAGAGCGCTCCATGTCAATTCAT
>JAITLW010000394.1 GCA_031277715.1 Sphingobacterium sp.
CAACCATCGCCTCTACCGCGCGCCTCCCCTCTTTCTCATTAAGAGCAAAGATATGGACAGAAGCTCCCTGCTCCGCAAATAATGTCGCTATAGCTTTACCTATCCCACTACCTCCACCGGTTACTACAGCCACTTTACCAACTAATTTTGACATACTATTTTGTTTTTATTATTAATACATAAGGTTTATCCGCTTCAACAAACGGTAGACTAACCTGTAAAGTTGAATTATTCAAGTCATACTTCACTTTTTGCTTCTTGTCAAATGAAGTTATAGATTGTATGCCGATATCAAAGTTAGGGACCTCCACGCTTGCTAATTTCGTATTCAATACATGTAGGTAGACAACATTTCCTTTTCGGGTAAACGCATAATCATCTGTAGGCTTTATAAAACCTCCTTGGGTACCATAGATACTCTCTCCATATGTATTTAACCAACTCCCCATTTCCTTTAAACGCTCCTGTTGATAGTCCTGGATTTCGCCGTTAGGCATAGGGCCAACATTCAGCAACAGATTGGAACCATATCCACCGGCTTTTATCAAATAACTGATTACTTCCTGAAATGACTTACGCTTACGGTCTTTAATATCGAATCCCCAAGACCCAGCAATAGTACCACATACCTCCTTAGGCAGTGCTCCGATATCCTCTGCCTTAGTGCCAAATCCTGTGGTGTTATGCCCTGGGAGATCCCGTTCGAACATCTGAAAATCCTCACCGGCTATCGGTGCTATATGATGATTGTTACCTATGAGACACTGTGGCTGTAGACGATGAATAAGACTATAAATCTCCCCATAATGCCAATCCGCATTAGGTTTGTCCCAATGTCCATCAAACCAGATACCATCAATAGTACCATACTGTGTCAACAATTCGGTCAACTGTCCTTTCATAAAAGCAATATACTTCCCCCAATCGGACTTCGTCGAATCCCGCCCAACAATACCCTTACCGGTCTCTCCAACAGGCAGATAATCATTCCGATGCCAGTCTAATAAAGAGTAATAAAACATAATCTTAATACCTTCTTCGCGACAAGCATCTACCAATTCTCGCACAATATCGCGCTTGAAAGGAGTAGACTCAACTATGTTATAGGAGGATTGCTTCGTATGCCACATCGAAAACCCATCGTGATGCCTACTCGTAAATGTGATATATTTAGCTCCACTCTGCTTAAATAGCTTAGCCCATTGCTTTGCGTTAAAATCAATAGGATTAAAGAAGCGAGGTAGCAATTCATATTCCTGCAGACCAAAATTCTGATTATTCATAACCCATTCTCCGTCTCCCAATATGCTATAGACGCCCCAATGGATAAATACTCCAAATCGAGCTTCTTCAAACCATTTGCGAGCATTTAAGTTCTCCGAGCTAGGTTTATATCCAGTCTGCCCAATCGCGGACAAAAGGTGAAACAACAACAAACATGTCAATACTATCTTTCTCATATCCTATAGTGGTTAATTATGTTAAAGTGAAACTCCCCTTCGCCAAGGAATAAAATCGTCTTGCCCTAACTGAACTGCCTTCGGTATTTGCTCACCACTAGCTACGGCAATGACATGCTCCAATATTCTTTGGGCGACCTCAGCGATACTTTCCTCTCCATCGATAACAGTTCCGCAGTTAATATCAATGATATCGGGCATCTTTTGAAAGGTCTTCGTATTCGTTGACAACTTGATAACAGGAACAATGGGATTCCCCGTAGGTGTACCTAATCCCGTAGTGAAAAGAACAATATTTGCCCCTGCAGCAACTTCGGCCGTAGTACTCTCGACATCATTCCCCGGTGTACATAATAGATTTAATCCGGGCTCATTGACAACCCCAGGATAATCGATTACTGCGACCACAGGAGATGTCCCCCCTTTCTTAGCGGCCCCAGCAGACTTAATAGCATCGGTAATCAGCCCATCACGGATATTGCCCGGCGAGGGGTTCATATAAAAACCGGACCCATCAGCCTCCGCCTTGGCATTGTAACTCTTCATTAGAGACATAAACTTTTCGGCTGTCTCCTCATCCACGCAGCGGTCACTCAATTCCTGCTCTACACCACAGAGTTCAGGGAACTCAGCAAGGATAACAGAACCTCCCAGCGTAACCAACATATCTGACAAATATCCCAAAGCTGGATTCGCAGAAATGCCTGAGAAACCATCCGACCCGCCACATTCTAAACCAATACATAATTTGTCTAATCCTGCTTCCTCACGGGATTGTTGATTCGCCTGAACCAATCCTGCAAATGTCGATTTGATTGCCTTTTCCATCAACCCTTGCTCTGTGCCTTCCAGTTGTTGTTCAAAAACAAATAGTGGCTTATCAAAGTTAGGATCACGCTTAGCAATCTCATTCCGCAATATCGACGCCTGCGCATGTTGACAACCTAGGCTTAATACTGTAGCTCCCGCTACATTAGGATGGGTAATATATCCAGCCAACAGGCCACACAAGGCATCAGAATCCATACGAGTACCGCCACAGCCCATATCATGATTTAAAAACTTAACACCATCAACATTAGGGAAAAGTCTTTTTTGCGATGTGCTCAACGGGGTTGCAGAAAAATCAACATTCAAAAGTTCATCAACTGAAGATCCCGATTTATATCGCGCTATCAGCTCGTCAACCTCAAAAGAATAATCTTTACTATCCAGTTTATAACCTAATTTTTCTTCAAGCGCTTCTTTAAGTGTTAAAACATTTCTATTCTCACAGAATACAAGTGGAATCACCAACCAATGATTGGCAGTGCCTACACTTCCATTGCTACGATGATAACCTTTGAAACGACGGTTGGCGAAACCTGATACATCCGGCTTATGCCATTCCAACTTTCTATTTCCCAATTCAAAATCTCCTGCGGCATGCCGAAGATTATCCACCGTAAGCAATGTCCCGGTGTCTAACGCTTGATTCACCTTTCCAACCAGTACACCATACATGTATACCTCTTCGTTCTCGTCCAAATTGCTTACAGTAAACTTATGTTTAGCTGGCACACTATCCTTTAATACAAAAGAATAGCCATTCCAATCAATAGTAAATCCTTTTTCAAGATCGACTAAAGCCACCAACACATTATCTTTTGGATGTATCTGTAAGAAAACTTTTTTCACCTTATCCATTTGTTACAACTCAAATATTTTATCCATAATTACCCACTTCTCACCAGGGCGACTACCCGGCATAGCACGTTGATATTTCCACATCAATGTCTCCCACTCCTGCACTTTCTCATTATTTGCATCCATCTCCCCTTTCTTCTCAAAACTAAAGCCCTCGTCCACGTCCATAATCATAAAAAGCCGATTACTAAAGCGGTATATAGCCATCGAAAGTATGCCAGAATCCCGTATAGAATTAATCACATCAGGCCATACCGCACGATGATATTCATCGTATTCTTTTATCAAATCTGGATTATCCTGTAAATCCAGCGCCAAAGCATATCTTTCCATAATACTATCTTTTATCATTATATCTCATCCTTATCTCCTCGTACAGCCACTTTTTCTCTATTGTTCCACCCAAAGAGCAGCACAACAATAAAACAGACAAATACAACATAGTACGAAAGATGAATATCTCCCGTTATATCAGTGACTTTACTAGCAATAGGAGGTATTACGGCCCCACCTACAATAGACATTATGATAAGACTAGACGCAGATTTAGTATCTGCTCCTATTCCCGCTATCCCCATCGCAAATATGGTTGGAAACATAATGGACATAAAAAACGTAATCCCCACAAGCGCATAGAGTGTCACGAGCCCAGTTCCATAGATGACAACAAGAGATAGTAAACAAGACATTATACTGTATAGTATCAACAATTTATAGGGCTTCATGTAACGCATAAAAAAAGTGCCCACGAAACGTCCGACCATAAATAAAAAGCCCGCCAATCCGGCATAGTATTTTCCGTCCTGCCCACTCATCCCTAAAGCATCTTCAGCAAACACCAATAAAAAACTAAAAACATAAATCTGAGCCCCTATATAGAAAAACTGAGCGCAAACTCCCCACCGTACATTCTTGTGCGACAATGCTCCAAAAAAGCCTTTGGACGAAGTACCTTCCTCTTCTTTTATCTCTGGCAATTTTGTAAAAAAGAATAAAACAGCAACCACTAGAATGAGTAATCCCAGAACTAAATAAGGCCCCTTTACCAAAGAAGTCTCAGCCTGTATATAAGCCAACCGAGCTTGTTCACTCATACTCGCCAACTCATCTACGCCTTTAGGTTCCTCAGCCAAAATAAATATGCCACCCACTATTGGAGCAATGGACGCAGCTAGCCCATTAAAAGACTGCGCAAAGTTCAAACGCTGCGTTGCCTTCTCTGGATCTCCCAATACCGTAATATAGGGATTCGCCGCCGTCTCCAAAATGGTCAACCCACAGGATAATACAAACAAAGCCCCCAGAAAAAAGGGATAACTGATGGTATTAGCAGCAGGAATAAACAAAAAACAACCTAAGGCGAATAAGCTCAACCCAACTAAAATACCCGTTTTATAGCCATAGCGTTTCATAATAATCCCAGCAGGAATCGCTAAAAAGAAATAAGCAATAAAGACTGCAGAATCTACCAGAGATGCCTGAAAGTGGCTCAAACTAAATGCACTTCGAAGATGCTTAATCAGAATAGGGTCCAAATTATGGATGAATCCCCAAAAGAAAAACAAAGAAGTGATCAGAATAATAGCAAACGTATATTTCTTTACTTGTGTCATGCTGGATTATATTTGGTAATCACTAATTACGGGAGATAATTAGAATAAAACATAAAGCAATTTACCACATTAATAAATCATTTTACCAACATATACAAAAAACTAGATTATATTTGAATATAAACCTTACTATTGAATCATGAAACTGAAACAGCTTTCATTAGACCGAACATATTACAGTAGCTTCCATATCCGTCAGGACAGCTATCCCAAATACCATAACACCTGGCATTATCATGAAGAAATAGAGTTTATATGCATATATAAAGGGCATGGAACCCTATTTATTGGCGATTGTATTCAGAGCTTTTCTGCAGGTGACGTGGTCCTTATTGGCCCTAACCTCCCTCATTACTGGCTTTTTGAAGATCTACGAGGCGATGAACAATTAGATCCTATTGATTGTATAGTCATACACTTCAAAAAAGATTTCGCAGGGACTGACTTTTTTAACATCCCGGAGATGAGTCAATTGAAAGAGCTGATACAAAGTGCCGAAAAAGGTCTCTTGGTAAAAGATAATCTTCTGGCCGTCTTAAGACAACAACTTCAGGCAATATTAAACACAGAAGGGGTTACGAGATTTACCTACTTACTCCAAACCCTTGCACAATATGCTACATTTCCCCACAGAAGATTGGTCAGCGACAACTACGCCATTCTCAATCACTCGAATGACGAGCGACGCATGAATGATGTTATGAATTATATCCGGGAACATTATAAGACGAAAATGGAGCTTGACAAACTAGCCGACCAAGCCAAGATGACCAAGAACTCATTCTGTCGGTACTTCAAGAATAAAACCGGGAAAACCCCAATACAGTTTGTTAGCGAAATCCGAGTAGCACACGCATGTCGCTTACTCAAATATACTGACCTTAGTTTAAAAGAAATTTGCTTCGATAGTGGCTTTAATAACTTTGTAAGCTTTCACAAAATTTTCAAAGATCAGCTCAACAAAACCCCTACCCAATATAGAAAGCAATAACAAAAATCTTAAACGCTCGGCTTTTCTATCAAAAACCGAGCGTTACTTTACTTTTTTATCTGCTTAAAGAGAAAGGTAAGTCTTCAACAGTAATTCCCCGCTTCTTATTCGGCACACTATCCATTGAAAAGTTAATTTTCCCTCCTTTGATCAACTCGCTATGATTAAGATAGTTTTTGGTAGAAGCTTTACCATTGACCGTCATCGATTTAATATACCGATTCGTAAGACTATTGTTTTCCGCGTGGATATACAGTTTCTTCCCATTATCAAAATGCAATGTTACCTTATCAAAAAGTGGCGTACCGACTATATATTCATCAGTAGCTGGAGTTACCGGATAGAATCCCAATGCCGAAAACACATACCAAGCCGAAGTCTGTCCGTTATCCTCATCTCCACAGTACCCATCTGGATTAGGCGTGTACATCCTATTCATCGTCTCCCTCACCCAATACTGTGCCTTCCAAGGTGTTCCAACATAATTATACACATAAGGCATATGCTGTATCGGCTGGTTACCGTGTGCATATTGTCCCATATTAGCAATCTGCATCTCCCTGATTTCATGAATTGGAAAACCATAATAGGAATCATCAAAAATAGGGGGCAATATAAAAACAGAGTCCAATTTTGCTTCCAATGCCTTATGTCCGCCTGATAACCGAGCTAACCCTTCAAAATCCTGGAAAACCGACCAACTGTAATGCCAACTATTACCTTCGGTAAAGGCATCTCCCCATTTGAAAGGATTGAAAGGACGTTGAAAATTACCATCTTGATTCTTTCCGCGCATCAACCCCGATTCAGGATCGAAAAGATGTTTGTAGTTAAAAGACCGCTTCTTATAAAAATCAACCTCTTCTTTTCCCTTATTTAGCGATTTTGCCAATTGGTAAATCGAAAAATCATCGTAAGCATACTCCAAACTGCGCGCTACATTTTCGTGAATCTTTACATCATAAGGAACATAGCCCAAGGTATTGTAATAGCTGGCACCTGCACGTCCCACGGCAGTGATAGGCCCAGGATTCATCGAACCTTTCTTTACCGCTTCAAATAGTACCTCTATATCTTTAGAACGCACTCCTTTTATCCACGCATCGGCCACCACTGAAGCGGAATTATTACCGACCATAATATCACGATAACCTGGGCTAGCCCATTCTGGCAACCAACCTCCTTCACGGTACGCATTTGCGAGCCCTTCCTGCATCTTTAGACTCATCTCAGGATACATCAGGTTAAGAAAAGGAAATAAGGCTCTGAATGTATCCCAAAAACCTGTATCTGTAAACAGATAACCTGGCAATACCTCTCCATTATAAGGAGAATAATGCATCACTTTACCTGTTGCATCGTACTCATAGAACATTCTTGGAAAAAGCAAAGAACGATATAGACAAGAATAGAAAGTCCGTATCTGATCGATTGTCCCACCTTCTATCTCCAACTTTCCTAATTCTTTATTCCACACCGAAGCTCCTTTTTCAACAGCTTGATCAAAACTAAGTCCATCCAATTCTTTCAGATTCAGACTAGCTTGATCATGCGAAATAAAAGATGAAGCTACTTTGACTAAAACTTGATCTCCTCTACTTTTAGCCTGCAAACCGACAATAGCACCAACATGTTCCGCTTTAACTTTAAACCGCCCATTTTGTAAGACAGAATCTGCAAATGTGGAGATATTCGTAAATGAACGGTCGAATTCTAAGACAAAGTAATTTTTGAAATTATCCGGTACACCACCGCTGTTTTTAGTGGAATAGCCAATAATCTTCCGCTGCTCCGGGATCACCTCCACAAAAGACCCTTTGTCAAAAGCATCGATCAATATAAATGCAGAGTCCGTCTGAGGAAAGGTAAATCGGAAATAAGCGGCGCGAGCTGTAGGAGTAATCTCTACCTTTGTATCATAATCAGCTAAATACACCGAGTAATAATGAGGTTTTGCGACCTCCGCCTTATGGGAAAAATAACTTGCCCTTTTATTTTCATCAAAAGTAGGCTTTCCTACCATAGCCATAACGCTAAATTGTCCGTAATCGTTCATCCAAGGTGAAGGCTGATGCGTCTGCTTGAATCCCCTGATTTTTTCAGCGGTATACGTATACATCCATCCATCTCCCATTTTACCTGTTTGAGGACTCCAAAAGTTCATTCCCCAAGGCATCGCAATAGCAGGATAGGTATTACCACTAGAAAGAAAATAGGTTGATTGCGTACCGACCAAAGTACTTACATAGTCAAGGGGAGCTTCCGTTTTACCAATTTTTTGGCTAAAACTACGTTGGATAAATAGCGAAAGAAATATCGATAATACAAAATTCAGTTTCATGCTGGTTATATTTTGAAAATATAAATATCTAAAAATATTCCAACAAAGCAAACTGCTAAATTATTTTAGCAGTATCAAAAAGCTAAAATAATCTTTCCACTGAAGGCACGGCTCTCCATCAACTCATGTGCGTAACGAGCATCTTTGTAAGAAAAAACCTCAGCAATAGGAGTCTTGTAAGCTCCTGTCTCGATCAAAGGAAGCACATTCTGCGATATAGCATCCGCTAGCTGTTTCTTAAACTCAAGTGATCGATTACGTAGCGTACTACCAGTTAGATGAATACGCTTTTGCATCATCTTAATCAAATTTAACTCAACTTTAGCCCCCTGCATGGCATTAATCACAACAAGCCGCCCTTCCTCTGCCAATAGATTAATATTTTTTTCAAAATAAGTACCACCGATACTATCTAGGATAACATCCATCGAACCCGAGTTCCAGCTTTCTTCGAAGTCAGATTCTTTATAATTAACAATATGTGATGCCCCCAAGCTACGTACAAACGATACTTTATCTGTCCCCCCAACCGTAGTAAAAACCTCCGCTCCAAATAGATGAGCCAATTGTATAGCTGTACTTCCAATACCACCAGCGCCACCATGTACCAAAAAACGTTCTCCACGAGTCAATCTTCCCCGTTCAAAAACATTATGCCATACGGTAAATAAAGTCTCTGGCATACCTGCTGCCTCCGTAAACGACAAATTATCAGGAATACGGATACAGCTCCCACAATCTACCGCAACATATTGCGCATACCCACCCCCAGCGACAAGCGCCATCACTCGGTCTCCAGCCTCAAAACTACGACAATCTTCGCCTACAGCCGCAACTACTCCCGCAACTTCTAGTCCCGGAATATCGGCCACCGTACCGACTGGTGCGGGATAGTTTCCCCGACGTTGAAATACATCTGGCCTGTTTACTCCGGCGGCATGCACCGTAATCAAGACCTCATCCTTTCCCAGCAAGGGAATTGTCCGTTCTTGCACCTGTAAGACCTCAGGTCCTCCAGGTTCGGTTATCACAACTGCTTGCATCATTGCTTTTTTGGAAATTTTTGTAAACGAACATTTAATGAAAGCATAAAATAACGACCTAAACGACTGTTTTTGGCCTCATACACATCATTACCAATATATTCAGAAACTATACCCATCGTCTTATTCTGGTCGAATAAATCATAGCCCTGCAAACGCAATAAAGCAGACTTGTTCCGAAGAAAAGTTAACTCTATAAAACCATTCATTATCGTCTGGTTTTCATTCATAAAAGTATTCGCATAACCGTTATTATAACGCTGCGACATTTCTAAGCCTACAGACAGGTTATCATTCAAATATCCCCTAGCTCCCAAGCCCCAAAACATAGTCTCCACGTTAATTTTTGTTCTAAAGGGAATGTCATAACGAGTGTTGTTCCACATATAGTTTGCATTCAGCACAGACTCCACATAATCATTCCACTGGTACTTTAACTGCATAGACTGTGTCATCACCAACTGCTTAGTCGTACGCTTCTTCTCGTCGATAAATGATAGATTATTATAGTAATCCGTATTCCCCGTTAGATCTAACTGAAAATCATCATTAATAAAAGGAGTATTAAACATATAATACCACCTGTAATCATAATATCCCGAGGTATTTCTAAAGGTCATTTCCTGCACGGTAGACCCCTCTTTAGAATGCTTATCAATTACGATTTTATTCAGAATAAAATTATAGGCGAAATTAGTCTCAAAATACTGCATCCTAGAACTGAAGCTCTTCCGCAAAGTAGTTCCGATCCGATGTGCCGTTTCCGCTTTCAACTCTGGATTTCCAGTGATAATATTCCTTGAGTTTGTATTATCCACCACTGGAGCGATCTGATTAAACGATGGCTGATTATTTTTGCCTTTATAGTCTATCTGCCAGTCCATTTCTTTAGAAAACCGATAGGTTACCTTAGCAGTTGGCATTAGATTTATATTTTCATATTTATACACCACATTATCCTTGGTCACCCGTCCTTCCATGTACAGGGGTTGCACCGCAAATCCAGCATGCATTTTGAACTTCTTATTAGGTTCATACTGATAAGTCACGCCTGTTTTATTATTCTTAAAATAATAATCATAGTCTACAGTCAATGAATCGATATAATAAGGTATTGGAGCCAAACGATTCTCCACGAGACGTATTGCTTCTATACGCGTCACATCAAACTCATAGTTAAACTCAAATAAACTATGCTCAAAAAAAGGCTCCACATAAGATACCGACGCCCGGGTAGAGTTTGTATAATTATTCTGTTTAATATATTGGTCCTGACTGAATTTACCGTCTTGAGTAGTTATTCCACTCTCTGCATACTGCTCAAAAACGCTTTCTCGCTTTTCCACATTATTGGAGTTAAGTATAAAATTAGCCACCAATTTACGCCCCACTTTATTAAACGACTTGGAATAAATAGCTTCTAAGTTACCATTTGGACTAATCTGATTAGACGAATCCCGGTATTCACCTACGTTTTTCTTTTGGGAGTTGGTCAGTTTTGTACCTTTATTATTCGAACCATTTAGCTTGTTAAAGATTAAGTCTCCCTTTATCTGTAGTACATCTGCGTTATTAAACTTACTATCAAAACCAAACTTCAGCTTATGATTTTGATCTACATTATTCATTTTATAGACTTCTTCACGTTCGATTTTATTGCCGACATAAGTAGATGTTAATTTCGAGAATCCCTCAGTCTCATTCTTTTGCCTAACAAAACTATATGCCGCATTAAATGAGGTACGCTCTCCCCATTTGTCCGAAACGTTGATACCAGCCGAACTCACTTCATTGAGTCCATCAATGGGGTCGGCATAGTCTCCAATATCCATCGAACTACGATTTCGATCTCCCCCTTCTGGGCTACCGAAACTAAACAAATTGGTATTGGTGTTATTAAAAGAGCCTAAGATTGAAATTTCCCGACCATCATCAAATTTATTGGCTCCAAAGCTTCCCAAGTATCGAGAGTTAGTCCCTCCGCCTCCAGTGACCTGCCCAAAATAGATTTTCTTATGATCATCTTTCAAGCTGATATTAAGTATCTTTTCGGGATCACTTTTCTTTATACCTAAAGCTTCCTCCTTGTCGCCATAAAAATCGATCACCTGCACATTTTTTATAAAATCCACAGGTAAATTACGCGTTGCAGTGAGCAAGTCACCTCCAAAAAAATCTTTATTATCAACTTTGACTCTCTTTATAGATCGACCATTATAAGTCACAGAGCCATCACGTCCGACCTGAAATCCAGGAAGGCTTTTTAAAGCATCTTCCAATAACGAATTTTTTCGGAAATCAAAAGCATTAAAGTTGAACTGTACCGTATCACCATTCACAACAATGGGCAATACCTTTAGAATATTAACATCGGCAATTTCAACGGCATAGGGTTCAAGCCGGACAGCCGGGATTTCGAGTTCGCCCCCAGCACCTAATGCGAGTACAGACCTACTCTCACTTTTATACCCCAGCATGGTATAGAGAAGCGATAGATTTTTCCCCTTGAAAGCTGAAAAACGAAAATTACCTAAAAAATCGGTCATTTGACTTAGGGTATCCGACTCACTGCTCAGACGTACACTGACAGACTTTAACGGATTACCTGCAGTATCCAAGACTTTACCATACACAACCTCTTGGGCCAAGGCAGAGTTTAGCAGTACTTGACAAGCAAATACAACAATCACAACCCCTATTTTATACCATGAGAATTCCACGAATCGGCCTGCAAAATCTAATTAGTTCAATATACTAAAATATTGCTATTCAAAAAAAAACCATTAAAGATTATACTATAAAACGATAAAATTCAAATTATCGTATAATAAAGAAAGGCTACCATTACTGATAGCCTTTCCAATTCATTCTATATCTAATGCTCGAGATTACTCGCCATCATAAGCAACTTTAACCAAGTGCTTGTCAATTTCCCAACGACCAGTACCTTCTTCGCCGATAACATCGAACAATTCAAGGATACGTCTAGCTACATACTCTTCTTCTACTTGCTCCGCTAAGAACCACTGTAAGAAGTTGAAAGTAACATAGTCTTTCGCTTTCATACATTTGTCAGCCATATTATTAAACTGCTCTGTAACGAACATTTCCTGCTCCAAAGTTTGCTCAAAAACTCCACGGAATGATTCAAAATCAACAGGGATATTTGTAATCTCAGGAGAGATAGCTCTTCCACCACGATCATTGATATAGTTAAAAAGCTTTAACATGTGCTCACGCTCTTCGTCCGATTGCTTTGCAAAGAACTTAGAAGAATTGTCTAAGCCTTGATCATCACACCAAGCTGACATAGCCAGATACAATGCGGATGAATGAGCTTCGATTTTTACTTGTGCGTTTAATATATTCTCTATCTCTTCGGCTAGCGACGATCTTAATTTCAATAAATCTTTCATATCGTTATTTTTTATTTTTTACACTTTATTTAAACATAACAAATGACAGTTATCCTTTGTTTGTTAATACAAAGATAAAGGCTAGATGAGCGATATCGATAAAAAATATGCAATACAAATTCAGTCTAAATTACAACTCAAAAAAGCTAAGTTGTTTAGACTCAATATGATTTAAAATAATTACACTTAGATTGCTAATACTGCGTCGCGTCGTAAGATAGAGCGAATCTGCCCATTTAATTCAAGCATGAATTTGGCACCAGCCAATAGATCCCGTAAGTCAAGCACATCTTCTACGGAGAGTAGAAAACAGCGTTCCGTACGGAATGGCATAATTAATTCAAAATCAAAAGAGCGGGAAGAGTTATTCAGCATAGCCTCAACATCAATCTGATCGACACTCCGCTTGAATACAAAAAAATCACTGACCTTAAACGCCGTAGTATTACCTTGAAACTCTAACCAGTAACAGTTTTTTCGACTGCACTGATAAACCGCCCCCTGTGATGTTGTAAACACCTCTTCTACACTCGCTAATGGACAAATCATTTCTTCCTACCTTATTTTGTTTAGACCGCTATTGTTAAATGATGAGCAAATATAAACTTAATCAAGAATTAATCCAAATAAAATAAGAGATAGAAAAACATAAAAAAAAGCGGCTTATCATTAAGCCGCTTTCTTATACCTCCTGCGAGATTTTCTCTCCATTAAAATTCCTCTTCTTCCGTAGAGATTATCTCTTTATGATTACTAGCATTCGTTCTAGTTTTCGTTTTATGTTTATTAATCTGACGTCTCAATGACTCTACCGCAATATCCGTCGCTTCCTCAAAACTCTTCGCCTGTGCTTTAGCAAAAAGCTGACTACCTGGAATATTAAACTTCAATTCTACCACCTTATTCTCTTCGCCTTCTACATTTTCCAAACGAAGATAACATACTCCCTCAATGATATTGTCCAAATACTGCTCCAATTTGCCAGTTTTCCTTTTGATAAAGTCTACCAATTTTTGATCTGCATCGAATTTGATTGATTGCACGTTAATGTTCATTTTTCCTCCTTTTTTAAGCCTTTGGATGTGCTTGTTTGTAAATTGATTTTAACCGCTCCGCCGAATTGTGCGTATACACCTGAGTGGCCGCCAACCCAGCATGACCTAGTAACTCTTTGATTGCGTTGAGATCCGCACCATTGTCTAATAAAGATGTAGCAAAACTATGCCGCAGTACATGTGGGCTTCTTTTTTTCTGTGAAGTAATCATACTTAGATATTTTTTCACTACTCTATAAATCAACAACCGATACGCTCTCTTTCCTTCTTTAGTAACGACTAAATATTCGGAAATGTTTTCTAAATTTTGAAGTTTTTTCTTTTCTAAATACTCTTTTAGTTCTTCGATTAAGGTTAAATGCAGTGGAACAAAACGTTCCTTATTCCTTTTCCCTAATATAAGGATTTTTTTATTGTAAAAATCAATATCACTCTCTTTTATTTGTAAAAGTTCGGAAAGCCGAATACCTGTTCCAAAAAGCAGTTCCATAATAATAAAATCACGCAATGACTCAAAGTCATCCACCGTTGCATCCATATGATCCAGCAATTGATTCATCTTATCCTTCTCGACCACAACCGGTAATTTCTTAGGCGTCTTCAACGCTTGGATCAGACGCACTGGGTTTTTCTCCACCAATTGCTCTCGCTGCAAGAACTTATAAAAAGAACGTAAGGTAGAAATCGCTCGATTCACAGAGCTTGCTTCTTTACCCTTCTCGCGCAGCAGAGAAAAGTAATACCGCATCAGCTTATGATCGACTTCCTCAAAGGGTACATTTTCAGCTTCCAAAAAATCTAAAAATCCTTTAACCTCCATTTCATACGCTTTTATCGTATGTGGCGAATAACGTTTCTCAAACGTCAAAAAACTAATAAATCGATCTTTAAACATAGTATCCTACTGCCCCTCTCCTATCAAACTTAAGTAAAATGATTTGTATTAGCCAACATATAATCCGAAAAAAACAAATCGCAGGAAATCTATATCATTTCTTAAAAATTATATAACATCCTGGTCAACATTAACCCGAAATTAGTGTTATCATTATTATAAGAACATTATATACCACGATCTATTATGCATAAACATACCTATTATATCAGTGGCATGACCTGTGATGGTTGTCGCACACAAATAGAAAACAAGCTTAATGAAATACCTGGCATAAATGTGCACATCTCATTAGAAGAAGGAAAAGCAGAAATAGAGAGCGAAGATCACCTTGAACTTGCTCAACTTCAAGAGAAAATCAACGAAATAGGTAGCAGCTATCAAATCCACGAACAAGCACACAGCCACCATACGAATCCCCCAAAACAAGTCGATGATTCTCCCAGTGGGCAATACATCTGTCCAATGTTCTGTGAGGGGCACGATAAGACATATAGCCAAAAAGGTCGATGTCCGGTGTGTAATATGTTCTTACAACCAATAGAACAGGTTCTTCACACGTCCACACATCAACATCAACATCAACATCAACATCAACATCAACATCAACCCAAATCTCCAGAAAACAATACATCCAATGCGGGTAAATATTACTGTCCTATGCATTGTGAAGGCGACAAGGTATATGATAAAGCGGGCACATGTCCCGTATGCGGTATGAATTTGGAAAAAATACCAGAGACAAATCTTAAAGTCACATTCAGTTGCCCGATGCACCCCGAGATCCAACAAGATAAACCAGGTGTCTGTCCCATCTGTGGTATGGATCTCGTACCTAATCAACAAACAGAAGCTGAAGATGACGCCTATCAAGACTGGAAAAAAAAGCTAATAATCAGCACCATCTTTACCTTACCGGTTTTCATTCTGTCCATGGGTGATATGCTTCCAGGAAAACCGATAAGTCAACTGATCCCAGCTCATATCAACGGTTGGATACAGCTTATCCTTACCTTGCCCGTTATCTTTTATACGGGTTGGACTTTCTTTCAACGGGGCTGGACATCTTTCAGAACATGGAACCTTAATATGTTCAGTCTTATTGCCCTGGGTACTGCTGCAGCTTTCATTTTTAGTATAGTCGCATTACTATTCCCTCAGGTTCTCCCAACAGAGATGCTTGAACACAATGCCCATCCCCACCTGTACTTTGAATCGGTAGTCGTGATCATCACGCTCGTAATATTAGGGCAACTCATGGAAGCTAAAGCGCATTCCAAAACCAACTCGGCCATCAAGGCATTGGTCAAACTTACTCCCGCCGAAGCGATATGGTTACATGAAGGTAATGAACAGCGGATAGCAGTAACAGACATACACAAAGGCTATATGTTGCGCGTGCGTCCAGGCGACAAAGTGCCTATAGATGGTATCATTACGGAGGGAAGTTCTTCTGTAGATGAATCGATGATCACAGGGGAATCTATTCCTGTAGAGAAAAACAAGGGCGACAATGTTATTGGAGGGACTATCAACGGCAATCAGAGCTTCGTCATGCAGGCAACCCACATTGGATCAGAGACCTTATTATCTCAGATTATACAACTGGTCAACGATGCTAGCAGAAGCCAAGCCCCAATACAAAAGCTCACAGACCGAATATCGAGAATATTTGTCCCGATTGTTATACTGATAGCAATAGCTACCTTCATTATTTGGATACTCAGCGGAGTAGAAGATAGTCTAGCCTATGCCATCACCAATGCCCTAGCAATCCTTATCGTAGCTTGTCCTTGTGCGCTAGGTCTGGCCACCCCCATGTCCGTCATGGTGAGTATAGGCAAAGGGGCAAAAAACGGAATATTGGTAAAAAAAGCCGAAGCTCTCGAACAACTTCGTAAGATAGACTACCTTATTCTCGACAAGACAGGTACTATCACAGAAGGTAAACCCGAGGTAACCACTTATGAAGGAGCGGACAATATCGATGATGCTGATATCCTCCAGATAGCAGCATCAATCAACAAACAAAGCTCCCACCCATTGGCAGAAGCCATGGTCAATAAAGCGGCAGAGAATTCCATCTCCCTGTCAACGATTGAAGATTTCCTAAACATCACCGGAAAAGGAGTTGCGGCCCGTATCGGAGACCGTCATGCCTACTTAGGTAATGAAGCCCTACTCCAAGACAATCACATTAGCATTCCAACCTCTATAAAAGATAAGGTGAATCAATTACAAGCAAGTGGTTCCAGTGTATCTTATCTAGCTATAGACCAACAGTATGCTGGTTTTATTGCCGTAAAGGATAAAATAAAGGTCAATGCCAAAGAAATCATCTCCCATGTACAGAGCCTCGGTATTCAAGTTGTGATGCTCACCGGAGACAATGAGTTGACAGCGCAAGCTGTAGCCAATGAAACAGGGATAAACTCATTCAAGGCCAAACTCCTTCCCCAGGACAAGCTCAATGAGATCACCAGACTACAAAATGAAGGCAAAATCGTAGCAATGACCGGCGACGGAATTAATGATGCGCCAGCTTTGACGCAAGCTGATGTAGGTATTGCAATGGGATCAGGCACCGACGTTGCCATACAGAGTTCAGATATCACACTTCTAAAAGGTGAACTGACTGGCGTCTCCAAAGCAATAGATCTAAGCCGCATGATGATGCGCAATATCAAAGAGAATCTGCTGTTTGCCTTTTTATATAATGTAATCGGAATACCGATAGCAGCGGGACTATTATACCCAGCTTTTGGCATATTGATGTCACCAATGATTGCCGCTGCAGCTATGAGTTTAAGCTCCGTATCAGTAATACTAAACTCATTGCGTCTCAATCTCAAAAAACTATAAGTAGCTATAAGGCTTCACCTTTTGTAATTAATATCATAGTTAGCGACAAGAGGTGAAACCTGCTTATAAGCCTAGACCATACTTAATAAAACAGCAATCT
>JAITLW010000422.1 GCA_031277715.1 Sphingobacterium sp.
CCCGTTGCTGGTCATCTGTTTTTTGTTGCGGTTGTCCGCAGGATGCCAGTACCGAAGTAATTAATACCAGTTGAATATTTTTTGCTGATGGTTTTCTCATTATTGTACAGTTACATAAATAGGTACTTTACTCAACGTCTTTGTCGAATCGACTCCATCCCATGTATTCGGGGCGGCTGGCGTTTTTAGTGTATCACTTTTTGAGGCGACCTGCTCACCATTATACCAAATATGCTGTGTCGTGATATGTAGTACGGTATCACCAAGGGTAACCGTTTTTAATGTTACTTCTCGGGCTGATTTTTTATCCAGTTGCTCCAATGTTTGCTCTTTTTGAGAACCACCACAAGAGGCGAATAAGGATATCGAAAGTACTCCAAATAGATATTTTATTGCGTTCATACAATACAAATATGCCATTATTCCTTGTATTAAAAAAATGCAGGAATTAAGAAAATGTGTGCCTCATACGTTGTTTAGCTTCTGCTATAGAAATGTTTAATTTTATGAGATTCAATTGACGGATGCAGTCTGTGTGACCTTTGGAGGTTGTTATCTCGGTTTCTCTTGAATTTTAGGAATTCAAAATGAGGGAGGGATAAAGACCTGAAGTCCGTTTTTTGAAAAAAAGTGAAAATGGTATAAAATATTTTAAAGAGTTAATTGTCTACGTATATAGAGCGCACTCAATAATGATTGTGTAATTTAAAGTATTATGAAATATCCATATTTAGAAGACACAAACATCAATGAATAAAAAATGGATCCGCCTGCCGGGGGCTGACTATTTAAAATTAAACAATATACATATGAAATTAAGAAAACTAAAATGTGCCTTATTGGCTATAGTCTGTATCGCTGGTCTGAGCGGTGTTATTATGGTGTTGTGGAATTTACTTGTTCCCGATATTTTTGGACTAACCACTCTAACCTTTTGGCAGGCACTAGGTCTGTTTGTATTGACCCGGCTTCTTTTCGGTCGTTTTGGAGGAAAAGGAGGGCACGGATTTGATCCGATGAAGAGCGGCCCGATGGCAGAGAAATGGGCTAGTATGACTGCTGAGCAACGTAAAGAATTTATTTGTAAGCGACGTAAATTTGGTTTTGGCCCTTTTGGAAGGGATCGTTTTGATACCGTACAGGATGAGGGAGTCAACAGAGAAGATTGATGGTGTGCGGGAATCCATAGATGTGGAGCAGCTCGTTCGCGAGCAGCAGCCCATGCTACAATCCTTTATCCGCAAGCGTGTCTCCAATATCGAGGACGCTGAGGATATTCTTCAGGATGTTTTTTATCAATTGGTGAAGACTATTGATACAAATCTGACGCCTATAGAGCAGGTCAGTGCCTGGCTCTATCGCGTGGCGCGTAATACGATTATTAATCGGGGAAGGAAGAAGAGGGAGGTAGCGATGCCTTCACTTTCATACGATGATGAGGGTATGGTTCTGGAAGAGCTATCTGAGATCTTATTCGGTGCACCCAGTCCTACTCCTGAGATGGTCTATCTGCGGTCGCTGGTTTGGAAAGAATTAGATACAGGCCTTTCTAATTTGCCCAGAGAACAACGGGAGGCCTTCGAGCTAACCGAGATTGAAGGATTGCCTGCAAAGGAAGTCGCATTGAGCTTGAGTATTCCGCTTAATACGTTGCTGTCAAGAAAGCACTATGCCGTTAAATATTTGCGCAAGCAACTCTATACCCTGTATAAGGATATTATGTTTTACTAACTATTAAATACCCACTTGTTATGATTTATATATTTGCTACCTCCGTTCAGACTGACCAGGATATTGAAGAATTAAAACCTTATTTGAATGAGAAACTTCCGGACGCAAAATGGAATTTTGATATCGAAGACTGTGACAATATTTTCCGCGTAGACACGCCTACATTGAGAGCCGAATCGATCGTTAGGCTCTTGTCGGATGTAGGTTATCATTGCGAAGAATTACCTTACTGAGGATACTACTGATAGTTGCCCGATAGCGTTGGTTTTATGGCGTTATGAAATTGATAATCTGTCTTTGTATGGTATTTCTTTTTAGTTAATTTGTTCTGATTTTCAGTTTTTAACGTGGGTTATGTGCTGTGTTTGTGTAGTTGTTTTTTGTTAACGTTGAACCTTTTATTTAGGTGGTTTGGTTTTGATTTTTTTCTGATAAAAGGCAAGTATAGCTGTTCGTTTATGTTCTTAAACAAGTTGAAGAGATACATTGAAAGGTATTAATTGTATCATGGATGCTGTGCGGGAAGCTTAATTGTTTTGCAATCGTTGGAGAGGAGAAGTAGCCAGATATGAGGTGATCGATTCTCTCCTTTTGAAGGAGGGAATCGAAGCTAGGCTGTAGGTCTTTCCAGTCGTTTTTTGATACCGCTATAACGTAATGGCTTACGTCGAAGGGCTATTATACTAAGGAGTTTTTTAGTATCTAGGACTAGAATCGACTTATTAGAGAACCGAAAAGCATCACTATGTTTCGATTTTCTAATCGATTGAATTACAATATAATTATTATATTCTCATGAAGAGGCTATAATGTTGTGGTTTTGAATAGTTGTTAATCTTTTGTAAAATTGCGAATCAAAAGTACGAACTGCCATATCAAATAGCACCGAAATCAAGAAATGGGAACTGTTGTATCTTTATTCAAATCGAAGGCTGAAGAAGTTGTGGAGCGGGAGGATTTCGAAGCCTTATATGACGAATATTGGGAAAAACTTTTCAAACAGGTCATTCGCATTCTACCCGACGAGGACGATGCCGTTGACGTAGTACAGCAGACTTTTGTTGACCTATGGGCTATCCGTGAGCGTATCCCGCAAATCAAGTCCCTCAAATCTTTTCTTTTCATCATGTCGCGCAATCTGGCATTTAGACGCTTGAAAGAACGCCTGAAAAGCGAGCAGTACCGTGGATATTATGCATCTCAATACGATACGTCTCTTTTTGTTACGGAGCAACAAGTAGATTTTAAAGAGCTGAATACCATTTTGGAAAGTCATATAGAGCAGTTGCCCGAAAAGATGAAGGAGGTATTCCTGTTGAGTAGAAAGTCCAACCTTTCTTATCTAGAGATTGCACAGCGTCTGAATATCTCTGATAAAACAGTTAAAAAGCAAATTAATAATGCCCTCAAGATCCTTAAAGTCAAAATCGATAAGGATTACATCCCTTATCTGATGCTGATATTGCTTTTTGATATACTGCAAAAAGTTGTAAAATAAAATAATTTCAAATTCTCCTACTACTTTGGCCTTCGGCCTTACTCTTTATAATATAGACTCAGATAAAACCCTATATTATGAATAAAGAGGATATCAACGAATTACTGGATAGGTATAGTAAAGGACTATGCTCGCAGGAGGAATGCAAGCAGATCGAACACTATATCCTCAAAAATCCTATTGTAGGTGATTGGCAGTGGGAGGATGAGCAGCATAAGGGCCGAACGGCAAAAGCGATCAAAGCAGGGTTGCCTATGCTACATGGACATCGGTCTGCAACTGTGCGTTGGATACGCTGGGGTATCTCTGCGGCAGCAGCGGTAATATTGGTAGCCGGTATCTGGTTCTTTAACGCTGAGAAAACGGCATTGGGCGATCCAGCCTATGTGATAGCAGAAGCAAAAGATTATAGTAGCGAAAAAGTAACAATTACCTTGCCGAATGGTGAGGTGCAGACGCTTGAAGGAACACTTTCAGCTGCCGACCTTAAGTCTATTGTGCAACAGGGAGAAGGAGGTAAAGCTTCAGAGGTTTGGTTGACCATCCAAGTACCCAGTAGACAGCATCAAGAGGTGATATTGGCCGATGGCTCATCCATCTGGTTAAATGCGGGTTCTGTACTACGGTTTCCGCAGGTCTTTACAGAAGAACACCGTCACGTTTATCTAGAAGGCGAAGGGTATTTTGAGATTGTGCACAATACAGCCAAGCCTTTTCATGTCTTTGCGGGCAAGGGCGAGATCGAAGTGACGGGAACAAAATTCAATGTGCAGGCTTATAGCGAGCAAAAGCTTATTCGTACCTCCCTGGTCCAAGGGGGAGTGAATTTTTATATGGATGAGAAAGCACACAAGCTGACTCCCGGCATTGAACTTATAGCGGATATTGAAAAAGACGAAATCAGACGCCAAAAGTTTGATATCAATCAGCTGACCTCATGGAAAGACGGTTATTTTACCTTTGACAATTTGGAACTGTTGGATGTCATGAAAATGGTGTCCAGATGGTATAATATAACGGTGACTTCGGATGTAAACTTCGGTAGCAAACGCATCGGAGGCACATTCCCAACAGGATTGCCGTTGGACGAACTGTTGGAGGATCTGTCCATCCTAAGCGGAGTCAAATTTGAGATTCAGGGAAAGGAGGTGCGTATCGTTCGATAAGCTACTAAAAAGATCCTTTAGAACCGAGAAATAGAAGTGTGACCAATGCTTCCCGAACCTAGCTTATAAAACCGTAGGAATCGGTTCTGTATATATTAAAAATCAAATCATTAACTAACCAACAAAACATAACAACGAATGTATAAAAGATATATTTCAAATTCCCGTTGTAATAATTATAGATTGACAAAGCCTATTATGATGTTAAAATTGACCCTTGCCGCGTTGCTGCTATGTAGTAGCCAGGTAAATGCTTTTGTTTATTCGCAAAACATAAATTTGACGCTGAAAGACAAGAGCTTAAAAGATGCTTTCTCTAGCATTAGTAAACAATCAGGTTATCATTTCCTGTACTTGGAAAATGATATAAAAAACGTTCGCAGGATTTCTTTAAATCTAACCGACATTTCGTTACAGGATGCGCTAAAGAAGACTTTCGAAAACACGGATCTGACCTATGCGATCCGTGGCAAACGCATTATTGTAGAAAAAGCAGGTGAGAAGCTGGCATCCGTCACCAAGACTGTAGAGCAGCAGACGACAATCCGTGGCCGTGTGACAGGAGAGGGAGGCGAACAGTTAGCTGGCGTGACGGTACAGAATATACAGGGTGAGACGACTTCTACCAATAATGCCGGTGAGTTTACAATCCAGGCTAAAAATGGAGATATACTGTTGATTAGCTTTGTGGGCTATGAGCCACAGCGTATGCCCGTCACTACGCAAAAAGATTATACTGTCAGATTGCAACCAAAAGTAGACGATCTGGACGAGGTTGTTGTTGTTGCTTACGGTACCGCAAAAAAGAGCGCTTTTACCGGTTCGGCTACACAGTTGAATGGAGATAAATTTAAAGATAGACCATTGACTTCCGTGACGAATTCTCTTCTGGGTGAAGTTTCGGGGGTACAGGTTTCTACCGCTAGTGGACAGCCTGGTTCGGACCCAACTATACATATCCGGGGGATAGGTACTATTTCTTCCAGCGTGAATTCTACGCCACTGATCGTATTGAATGGTATGCCTTATGACAATCCGCTCAATACAATCAATCCGTCAGATATCGAAAGTCTGACTGTATTGAAAGATGCATCTTCTGCCGCTTTATATGGAGCGAGAGGGGCCAATGGAGTTATCCTTATTCAAACCAAAGGAGGGAAAAAAGACAAGCAGAGCGTTGGCTTTAAGCTGAATCAAGGATTTACTGCACCACAGAGCAGTGACTACAAGAAAGTGGGGGTAGCAGACTACCTCTTGGTCAATTGGGAGAGCACCCGCAATATGTTATTAAAGAACGGTATGACGCTCGAGGACGCCAATAAGTCTGCGGCCGAAAACTTAATCAGTAATAATCTGAAGTACAACCCATTTAATGTACCTGATGACCAGGTAGTCGATGCTTCGGGAAGATTGAATCCCAATGCTAGCTTCATGTGGGGAGATGATACCGATTGGCTCAAAGCGATACAGCGTCTAGGTACACGTACAGATGCAGGACTCAACATAAGTGGCGGTGCTGGTAAGTCTGATTACTACCTTTCTACAGGTTACCTGTCAGAGAAGGGGTATATCATCGGATCTAAATTCGACCGCTATACGATCAATGGAAATATCAACTCTAAAATCACCTCCTTTTTAAAGGTGGGCGGGATGATCAATGGGGTACTCAACAAAATGGATGGTTTACAGAATGAAAGCTCTGGAAACAATAGTAATCCCTTTCGCTATGTACGCTATATAGGACCAATATATCCAATCCACATCCACAATCCAATAACTAAAGATTATGTATTGGATAGCAAAGGCAATCGTGTGTATGATTTTGGTACAGGTTATCATATTTCAGATGATCTATCTGCTCCGAGCCGGGATTATGTCGGTGGTTCTAACCCTGTATTGGAATTGCAGAATGTTCACGACGGTTATAAACGCAATCTGTTGAATGCTAAGTTATACGCAGAAATCGATATCATGGACGGACTTAAGTTCACGACAAATGGTGCTGTGAGCGCTGATGCCCGCCTTAACTCTTCAGCTTCTATCGTGTACCCGGAAAAGCAAAACAATGGGAATATCAGCAAATCTAACTCATTTACTACGACATGGACATTTAATCAGCTCCTTTCTTATACAAAGCAGTTTGATCAGCATCATCTTGATGTATTAGTTGGCCATGAGAGTTATGATTACGAGTACAATTATCTTTCGGGCAAGATGTCAGACCAGCGTTTTGACAACGGTAACTACGAATTCCCGAATTACTCTGTACCAGGTGATCAAAATTCAAGAACCGACAGATATCGTACAGAAGGTTATTTGTCCCGCGTTAACTACGATTACGCCAACAAGTATTTCCTTTCAGGATCCGTTCGTCGCGATGGTACATCTAGGTTCTATAAAGATTACCGTTGGGGTACATTCTTTTCTGTTGGGGCAGGATGGCGTCTAGATCAGGAGACTTTTATAAAAGACTTAGGTCTTTTTGATTTGTTGAAGTTAAGAGCTTCTTATGGAGGTGTAGGTAATGACGATATAGGTACCTACTACGCGTGGCAGGCATCTTACGAACCTGCTGACAATGGACTGGAGCCAGGTTACGTACGGGAGCGCGAACTGAATAGCCGCTCACTACAATGGGAGGTTTCGCACTCCAGCGATATTGGATTGGAATTTGGTATGTTCCAAAACCGTTTGACAGGTACTATCGAGTTTTTCAATAGACAGTCAAGCAATCTCTTATTTAAAGTGCCTAAAGCGCCAGATGCAGGACTGACCTATGCCTATCAAAATGCAGGTAGTTTATACAATCGCGGCATAGAATTGTCCCTTAATGGACAGCTGATCAAGCGCAATGGCTTCGTATGGGATATGGGATTTAATGCGACGTATTTGAAAAATAAAATTACAGACCTTCCTGTTGATCCTTACAACTCAGGCGTGCACCGTATCGAAAAAGGACATTCCCGCTACGAGTTTTACTTGCGCCAGTGGGCCGGTGTAGATCCAGCAACGGGCAATAGTATATATACACCTACAGCGGAAGTGCTCAATGCCTTTCTCGGAGAGGCTGATCCCGCCAAACGATCGACCTCTATCGTAGATGTTGATGGCAAATATTATACGACCAAAGTAGCAGAAGCCATGTATGATTGGTCAGGTGTATCGATGCCTACTGTTTCCGGAGGTTTCAATACCGGATTTTCCTGGAAAGGCGTAGCATTGAATTTATTGTTCAACTACCAGCTGGGTGGTAAGATGTACGATACAGGTTACAACAACCTAATGACAGGGCCGTCGGGCTCAGCATTAACCGGCTCAACAAGACACGTTGATGTTTTAGACCGTTGGCAGAAACCGGGCGACATTACCAATGTACCGAGGCTAGATGATGCTCAGGACGTAGATCTGAATGCAGGTTCTTCTACACGCTGGTTGATCAGTTCGGATATGTTGGAATTGGCAAATGTTACGGCTTCTTATGAGTTTCCTAAAGACTTACTGAAACCTTATAATGTAGGTGGATTGCGCGTTTATTTCTCTGCAGATAATGCGTTCTTACTTACCAAGCGTCAGGGAATGTACCCACGCAAGGCCATTTTTTCAGGATATAATAGCAATGTCGATGTGTATCTACCATCTAGGGTATTTACGCTTGGACTGAATTTAACTTTTTAAATTGTAAAGTAAATGAACAGCAAATTCTTACCAATAATAGCTTTAATAGCGACAGTGTTTTGGGGATGTCAAAAGGATTTTCTTGAAACCAAATCAACCGAAACCGTGGATGAAGAAGCCATCTTCACCAACACGAAGACAGCGATGATGGCTGTCAATGGATTGCACAAGTTGATGTGGACACCAGATTTGTCGACTTCAGCCTTTTATGGGGGCTACGATATGTTGATGATATGGTATGACGTGATGGGCGAGGATCTGGTATACACCTATTCCAATGCGCAGTTCCAGACGCAGGCACAATGGGCTACCCACCGTAAACCTACAGTAGGTAGTGTCGAGCATTTTTACCGTTTGATGCAGTATTTTGTTTCCAATGCCAATATGATTATTGACCGAATTGACAATATCGACGGTCCTCAAACCGAGAAAAATAACATCAAGGGACAGGCTATGTTCTATAGGGCTTTTGCGCATTTTACAATGGTACAGATGTACGGAGAGCGTTATGTGTCTGGCCGTGAGAATACGCAGATGGGAATTGTGCTTCGCAATGATAACTCTAGCGAGCCCCGGAAAAGAGCAAGCGTAGAAGAAGTATATGCGCAGGTGAATAGTGATATAGATGAATCTATCAATTTACTCAATGCAACAGATGTCAAGAGATCGAGTAAAGCACATATCAATGTACATGTAGCACGTGGTCTAAAAGCTCGCGTGTTGCTTGCACAGGGCCACTGGTTAGAAGCCGCAGAAATGGCGGATCAGGTTGTGAAGAAATCAGGAGCTCAGCTTCAGGCTGATACGTACAAGACTTTGGATAATAGATTTGCCGATCAGTCGAATAGCGAGTGGTTATGGGGATCTAAGCCATTATTGTCGCAGGGCAAAAGTTTGACCCATTTTCACGGATATATGTCCAATGAGAATATCAGTTACAACCAGAATACTCCAAGGGCTATTTATAACCTATTGTATAATCGGATCAGTGCTACTGATGTACGTAAATCCATCTGGTTTCCAAAGGCAATTGACAAATCTGTCACACCACGTCCTTTGGTTCCGCCTTCCACAAACTCAAAATATGCCAATTATATGGCTAATAAATTCCTCGTTTCGGATCCACAGACAATCGGCGAGAGGGATATCCCCTTTATGCGTCTGCCTGAGATGATGCTGATTGCAGCCGAAGGCTACGCGCGGGCTGGTGGACATGATGCACAAGCCGCTAAATCGCTCTTTACTTTAGCCCGTCACCGTGATCCACAATATCAGAAGACGACCAATACAGGCGAGAACCTGATTGATGAGGTGATGTTCCAGCGCCGGGTCGAGCTATGGGGAGAGGGATTCCGCTTTTTGGACCTGAAAAGATTAAACATGGCACTGGACCGAGGTCCTAAGCCACGTGCAGGTTACAATCAGGGAAATTGGTCAAACAGTATGACTACAATGCCTACTAATGTAGACCCACTGGCATCCAACTTTAATATGTATGGCAATGGTACAGTAATCGGTGAACCGAACCGTTACAGACCGGCAGATAGCAAAGAATGGCAATGGGTATTACCTGAAAAAGAAGTGGAACTGAACCCACTATGTATACAAAATCCGTTGTAGGCCTGCAGAAGAAGCCTATAATGTAAACTGTTTTTACCTGATCGATAGGCCAAAAGGAATATCGGTCAGGTAACGGACAAAAAAATATACAAGATGAAGATTAAGAATATAATATTAGCTGCTCTCGCATTATCCTTTTGGAATTCGGATATACATGCACAAAACATTAGTACTCCCAAATCCCATTTTGGTTTTTCCATAGGTGATGACTATCAACTCGCCAATTACCGGCAGATGGAAAGCTATTTTCTAAAAGTAGCCAAAGAGTCTAATAGAGTATTGATACAGGAAGCTGGCGTTACTGAAGAAGGACGTAAGCAGTATCTTTTGGTTATCTCTTCTCCGGACAACCTGGCCCAAGTAGAGAAGTACCGCCAGATATCACAGTCTCTAGGCAGGGCAGAAGGGCTTACGGATCAGGAAGCAAGAAAACTTGCTGGCGAAGGCAAGCCCATCGTATGGATAGATGGTGGTATGCATTCCAATGAAATGGTGGGATCACATCAGCTGATAGAGACATTCTACCTGTTGGCATCCAGTCAGAGTCCAGAAATACAGAACTACCTGGATAAGGTGGTTGTCCTGATGTGGCATGTCAACCCTGACGGACAAGATCTATTGGCAGATTGGTACATGCAATATCCCGATACGGATAAAAGAAACATGTCTATCCCACGGCTTTATCAGAAGTATGTAGGACATGACAATAACCGCGACTTTTATATGTTCAATATGAAAGAAGCCAGCAATCTGGCAAAGGTTATGTACATCGACTGGTTACCGCAGATCGTATACAACCATCATCAGACGTCACCGGCAGGCACCGTAGTGGCAGGCCCTCCGTACCGGGACCCGTTCAATTATGCTTACGACCCGCTACTCGTCACGGGGATAGATGGTGTTGGCTTTGCGATGATCAATCGACTGAATGAAGAGAATAAGCCAGGATATTCCCGGATGGATCAATCTACTTTTTCTACCTGGTGGAATGGTGGCTTACGGACAGCTCCGTATTTTCATAACATGATAGGAATACTGACTGAAACCACCGGTAATCCTACACCATCCGAAATCAAACTGGTTCCCGAACGCTTGATTCCGAGAAATGGACTACCTAATCCTATAACACCTCAAAAGTGGCATTTTAGACAGTCTATAGATTATTCGGTCTCGATGAATATGGGGATACTGGATTACGCGGCCCGCAATGGGGACAAGCTCTTGTACAACTTCTACAAAATGGGACGGAATTCCATCGAGAGGGGAAATACGGATTATTGGACAGCTTCGCCAAAATATATTGAAGCGATGAAAGAAGCCTATCAGGCCGATACTAAAGCGAAGAAAGGAAGCGAGGAAAGTAGTAGTAAATCCCGATTCGCATCCATTCCCAGTGTTTACTTTGAGAGCGTACTGCGTCGCCCGGAAAATAGAGATCCCCGGGTGTACATCCTGTCGGCAGATCAGGCCGACTTTGGCACAGCGATCAAGTTTGTCAATGCATTGATAAAATCTGGGGTATATGCGTATCAAGCGACAGCGGATTTTCAGCATAATGGAAAACGCTATCCTAAAAACTCGCTGATTGTAAAAGCAAATCAGGCTTTCAGACCACAGGTTATAGATATGTTCGAGGCACAGGACCATCCGCATGATACACAGTACGAAGGAGGACCTCCTGTCCGTCCATATGATGCCGCAGGCTGGACGCTAGCGATGCAGATGGGAGTAGATTACGATCGCTTCTATGAGGATGTAGAAGGGCCATTCCAGAAACTACCTTACGGAGAGATGATCGTTGCAGAGAACACTATCCTTCCCAATAGTAAGGGCGGATACCTCATTAATGCAAAAGCAAATGATGCCTTTTTGGTCGTAAACAAACTGCTTGGTAACGGTGGTAAGGTGTACCGCGATGCGGGGTCCAAAGATTTTTATGTAGACGCAGCTATGAAGGATAAATTGCAGAAGGTAATAAACAACTCTGGATTGCGTGTGCAGGCCGTATCGAAAAAGCCAACAAATTTAATGGCACTTAAACCTCTGAAAATAGGATTGTTCGATCACTACGGCGGTTCTATGCCTTCAGGTTGGGCACGCTGGATATTGGAACAATATGGCTTTGAATACACTTGTTTTTATCCGCAGGATATTGATAACGGAACCATTGATAAATATGACATGCTGCTATTTATCGGTCAGGGGATCCCAGAAAGAAATGATAAAGTAACCAAATTCAGACAGCCAGATACAAACCTTGTTCCCGAAGAGTACAAATATCTATTGGGACAGGTCTCTCAAGAAAAGTCTATACCGGTTCTAAAAAACTATGTAGAAAAAGGAGGAAAGATTCTTACTGTAGGATCTTCGTCAGAGTTGGTCTATCATTTTAATCTACCGGTTACCGATCCATTGGTTATCGAAGGAAAAGACGGCAAGGAGAGCGCATTGTCAAGTGCAGATTACTATATCCCGACCAGTATACTCCAAGCGAATCTGGATGTTTCTTTAGCTGAAA
Source organism: Sphingobacterium sp. (assembly GCA_031277715.1). Classification (GTDB taxonomy): domain Bacteria; phylum Bacteroidota; class Bacteroidia; order Sphingobacteriales; family Sphingobacteriaceae; genus Sphingobacterium. The sequence continues at coordinate 12,209 of JAITLW010000422.1, forward strand.
ATTATGGTCTGGATCCTAGTATCAGTATCGTTTTTAATAATAGCCCAGTATTTAAGCTGGAGAATAAGAAAGACCTATATGCAATAGGAAGTTTTCAAACGGAAAAACCTTTATTAAGCGGTTGGGCGCATGGGCAACAGTATTTAAAAGGTGGATCTATAGGTTTAGTCGCTCTGTTGGGCAAAGGAAAGCTATTCGCATTCGGCCCCGAGATTACTAACCGTGCACAGAGTCATGGCACGTTTAAGCTACTGTTTAACCAGCTGTACAATTAATAGCTTGCTATTGGTTAAACGACATGTACGGGGTTAACTCAGGACCTCGAATAAAAGAAAACGCCTATCCATTTGGATAGGCGTTTTCTTTTATTCGAGGAGAGTAGACTTCGATGTCTAACAGTTTACCTAGGGAGACGCAGTTGGTAAATCGTACTCTTGTTTTCATTGTTGTCAGGATCTTCACATAATAGAAAGGTCAACTCCTTTTCCGTTGATCGATAGAGGGTAATTCCTTCAAATTTCTGATTCTCCGAAATAGTTGCAATCTGACCTATCTTCAATGTTGCAATATCGATGATTCCCAATTGCGATCCACCTATCGCTCCATCGTGGTAGCTTGAGCCTCCCTTTTCGGCCGCAGCTAAGAAATAAATCTTATCACCGACCAAAACCGCATCTGTAAAACCGCTGATCTGTCCATTAAGACGGGGTAGGGCAACAGGATGGAATGTGGGTTCTGCCCTCAGAGACAGGTCGATTTTAATTATCCCGTTTACCGCATTCGGGCCATTTCCTCTATTGAATAAGAATAACGTATCCTGATAATATAAACTGCCTTCGATATTAAAGTCTGCTGGCAGAATGGATAGTCGCTCCTGTAGGTTTGTATAGAATTCAGACAGATCAGATTTGGTTGGGGGAGTACTGTCTTGTGGAAAGAAACGGAATGATTGCGTTCTATTGCTTGCCGAACCTGAAGGAAAGAGCCAAAAACTATCTTCATAAAAAGTCATAGCCTCTAAATCGAGTTTTATCTTTTTCTGAACCTGTTCGTTCTGCCCCTCCATATCGACAAGAAGGTGTTTCTCTAGATTCTGGGAGGATAATTGGTATTCATATAAATAATTACTGTTGTCCGACACGATAAAAAGCTTGTCGTTTTGATAATAGAGACCAGAAGCGGCAGATATACCGGTTATCAAAATAAAAAAATCCAAAATAAACTTCATGATTCAATATAGTATATGTTCAATGATCATACTGTGCCAGAGCAGGACCAAATTACAAAAAAAGTTCATACATCTGTTGGCCTGATTGCAAGAGTCGCGGTAATCTGCCCTTGTATTGACAGGAAGGGGTGCATTGTTGTTTATTTGAAATAAACTATATTAAATTAGCATATATTTCTAAATTTGAATAGATAACCTAATTTCGAGATGAACAGTTTTAAATCTTATGAGAAGACCATTATTCTTCAGCTTAAAGAGTCGGATCAAGAGTCATTAACTGTCTTATACTCCAAATACGCGAAGAAGGTTTTCTCCTTGGCTTTCTATATTTTAAAGGATGAAGCTTGGAGCGAAGATGTGGTGCAGGAGGTCTTTATTCACCTTTGGACTACGCGCGAAGACATCAACGAAGACAAGGATATCTGGTTGCTCCTGTACATCATCACAAAGCAAAAGGCATTGACCAAACTTCGGTCTATTATGCGCTACGAGGTACATAAGCAGTATCATTGGAGCCTAGTCAGCGAAAAGTGTGAACCTGTGGAAGAAGAAATAGCCTTACGTGAACTTAAAGAGAATCTTGATAAAGCCCTAAATAAGCTGACGCCGACACAAAAGCAAATCTTCAATTTAAGCCGATTTGATGGATTGACCCATTATGAAATCGCGTCCAAACTGTCCATATCTCCGAATACCGTCAAGAATCATATGGTTGCAGCAATGAAAAGCCTCCGCTTATATCTACAGGAAAACGAGTTCCTCGGTGTCATTATTTTTATCGGGTTTGAATTTATTTTGGATTTGATATAGTCCTATCGGTTGACTTGCGGCGTTCTCAATAAAAAAAAAAAAAAAATAGTAGAAC
>JAITLW010000023.1 GCA_031277715.1 Sphingobacterium sp.
CCGAATCCAACTCGCCAAAGGAGGATAATAGCGCCTGGCTACGACATACTTTTTCGTCCAAATAATGATATAGAGCTTTGACCTGTTGCTCTCGTATCTGTCTCCGCTCACGGAGAAAATCCGAATCAATGTACAGGTTTTTATAATCCACCCGGCTCTGTAAAAACTGAAGCTGAGGCTTGTCCGTACTTTTTAAATAGGATGCAATCTGTTGCTTTTCCAACCCTTGCAACAGTTCTACGATCACCTCATAGGGCAGTTTGAGCTTTTTTGCGAATTCGTACTCGTTGATCGGCACATAAAAATCAAAGACTCCACCATAGGTACGTAGCACCGCTTTGATTATAGGGTCATATTTAGCCGATTGCACTTGAAACTTATACAGTTCCTGAAAATCTATTTCAAACTTTAGCCGGGAAGGTATATAGACAGCTTCTGATAATGCGAGCCATCCATCGCGTTCCAAAAACTTTAGTGCGCTCAGCGTCTGTAGCAAATCCAATCCATATTTTTTACTAAAATCGACAATATCAAAATCAAAAAAACTACCCTTCCCTGCACCATATGCAATCTGATAATAATTTGCCAAGTAATGATAAACCTGCTGAATAAAAGTAATCTCTGGAAAACTATTTTCCACATTTGTCCACAGTTTATCCCGATCGCTCCGCTGATACAGTAGCACAGGGAATGCCTTCTTTTCATCCCGACCTGCCCGACCTGCCTCCTGATAGTAGGCTTCCAAAGAATCCGGAATATCTAAGTGAATAACGAATCGAACATCCGATTTATCGATTCCCATACCAAACGCATTTGTCGCCACGATAACCCGTGTCTTATTCGAAAACCAGGCATCTTGCTTTATAGCCCGTTCTTTCATCCCAATACCCGCGTGGTAAAAATCCGCCGGCACACCATGATTCAATAAAAAACGGGCGACCTCCTGCGTCTCTCTTCGATTCCGTACGTAGACTACCCCAGTTCCCCCCACCTTCTTCACGATACGCAGCATCCGGTTCATCTTATTCTCCTCTTCCAGTGCCATATACCCCAAGTTGATCCGCGCAAAACTACGTTTCAAAACATTGGGCATTGTAAACCCTAATTTCTCTTGAATATCGACCACTACATCTGGCGTCGCGGTTGCAGTCAATGCCAGAAAAGGAACCTTCGGATGCAATTCGCGGAGATCTGCAATCTGCAGATAAGAAGGCCGAAAGTCATACCCCCATTGCGAAATACAGTGCGCCTCATCGATAGCCCAGAGATTAACCTTCATATAGCGAAGACGTTCTCGCACCAAATCAGAATATAAACGCTCGGGAGCTAAATAAAGGAATTTCGTCTTTCCAAAAATACAATTGTCCAATGCAACATCCACCTCTCTATACCCCATCCCAGAATAAATGGCTATGGCTTCTATCCCACGGCTACGGAGTTGCTCTACCTGGTCCTTCATCAGCGCGATCAGAGGGCTGATGACGACACAGATACCTTCCTGCAACAATGCTGGTACCTGAAAACAAATAGACTTACCCCCTCCGGTAGGCATCAAAGCAAGGGTATCCCGTCCATTTAGGACAGAATCAATAATATCCTCCTGCAAAGGCCGGAAGTTATCATATCCCCAATACTGCTTTAATATAGAAAGACTATTTTCAACCATATTTTATTCTTCATCCCAAACATAAGCAAAATTATTTTTCAGTATATACATCTGTTCCTCAAGAATAGTTTTATTCGATCGAATTACCCCAATAGATTTTTCTGAATTACTCCCATCCACTACAATAAATGGGGAGCTTCCAAGCCTACCTCGAATCTCTTCGATTGTATTCTTATTATTTTTGCGCCAGATGACAATATCAACTCCCATCAAGGTATCACGAAGCGTAGTTTCCAAGACTAATAGTTTTTTACCACCGATTGATAAGGTATAATTCTGTCTTCCCGTATCGGGCAACTTTCTATAGTCAATCCCTTCCTCAGCAGAAAAACGTTCGAGGTCTGGTAGGATCGCAAAACGACTGTCACGGTGCTTCAACGAGTCAAAAGTAGCGTGTAATATTACTCTGCCCCTCTTAATCTGTACTATAGCCAAATCCGAACGCACGTTATAGATACGATATCCACTATATCGCATTCGTTCTATATCATGTACATTTGTCGTCACCGAAAATAGCACCACCACCAACATTCCTATAAAAAGCATTCTTTTGCTCTTAAAGTTCCATGCCCAAACCGCGAGTATCAGCACTGCTAACGCCAGAACCACTTGCACTTCATTCCAGACAATCCCACTCAGAACGGCCTTCGGCAGTCCCTCCAAATACTCCAAGCCATACACCGAAAAGCGCAATAATGCCTGTAAAAGCGCACCTACATAACTATTGATAATACCGAAAGGGCATAATGCCAAAAACACACCTAGATACATAATCCCTGTACTCGGAAGAGCTATAAATAAATTTGCAGGGATAAAATAAGTGGGAAACTGACCAAAATAATACAATACAACAGGCAATGTAAACAATTGGGCAGCAATAGAGATATAGGTATATTCCACGACCAGCTTTCCCCATCTATTTCTTGGTAGATATCCCTTTTTTAGCAAAGGATGCAATAGTAGAATCCCCAAGACGGCGAGATAAGACAATTGAAATCCAATATCAAACAAACTTTTAGGCATAAACAGCACCGTAAACAGTGCCGACGCAAACAACGTATTCAGTGTCACCTGTTGCCGATTGACAGCCAGGGAAACAGTAAAAAATGTAATCATAATCCCTGCCCGAAGTATAGGGGGACTCATACCCGTAAGAATAACATAGCCCCACACCATGCCTACAATGAGGAGGCTACGCAAGTGACGTCCATTAGGAAAATAATCCATCCACTTCAGCAACAGCATTAACAGTCCGAAAACCAGAGCGACATGTAATCCCGAAACACTCAATATATGTACCGTCCCTGTATTCGTAAAAGCGTTGACCATACGTTCATCCAGCTCAGATCGATGTCCAAAAATTAGCGCTACGGCCAACTGAAAGGCATTTGTATTGTCGATATACCTCGAGAACTTAGCCATCATCTCTTCTCGCAACAATAGGGCTTTTGCTAAGATAGGGTTACCCTTACCAACATCTATCCGCCTCACGAACCTCTCTGCCAGAAAGCACTGAAACCAGATATCTTTGCCCTGCAAGTAGTTTTTATAATTAAACGCTTTAGGATTAACAGGAGCTGGTACCTCTCGAGAATGGTTCGGAACATGTAAAAGGTCACCGTATCGAACAACCAATTTCGATACGGAATCCAATCCTACAGTCACCATCATCTTACCTACCGTGCGCACCTTATCTTCTCCCTGTATTACCGCCTTCACCACCGCTGGAAACCGTAAAGTTTTTCCTTTGATCTGAGGCTCATCATCCACCAAAATTAAAAAACTATCTCCCTTGATCTTTGAAAAATAAGACGACTGAGAGGAGGGCATAGTTCGTACCGTCAATACTATCCCTAATACGGTCCACATGCCATAAAAAGCCACTGTAAACAGAACTCTGCCCCAGTTCGATTTCCGCTTTCGAAAAGCAAAGAGCTGTAAGACAAATAACACAATAAATAAAAAGGCCCAAAAAGGAAAGAAATCCAGCCCGTTATAATATGCGGTACATACCCCTAGCGCAAAAAATAGAAACGGTCGAAGCATAGGTACCTTACCCAGCTCCAAGCCAAGGATATTATCTTTTACCATTGCCATCTCATCTGCACTTTAACATCCGATTTCTTTTTACCCGCGATCAGATCTAACCCCGATCCGATATCACTACGGTCAAAGTAATAGGTTATCGCATACCGCCCCCAGAGATCTAGATTTTTGAGAATCTTGTACCGTAGGTTAAGGTAGCTACGC
>JAITLW010000031.1 GCA_031277715.1 Sphingobacterium sp.
CGATTGTTTATTTCATCTCTTTTAATACGTTCTATCCTTGGCACTATTTGAGAAGAGCTTTAACTCTTGAGACTGTACTTTTAACCATTGATATTTTATAAACCCTCGAAAAAGACGACAACAGCTTACTTACTTCTGAAAAGGCTTTCAGTTCTTTAGGTAATTTTCTATAGTGCTCCCACCACAGGTCAAACATCACCGTAAAACTATTCCATGGTTTTGGCCCCGTATAATGAACTGTTCCGTAAACTTTCACATCATCCCAATCTTTTTCCGAATAATATCTCAGAAAGTCACTTTTATAATCCTCAATGAAAAATGTTCGAATACTGTTATAAACAGGGGCGAGTGGTAGAAACTTATCATTACATAACTGATTTAACACATCTTGGTCAGGAAATTGAAGCTGATCATTTTTTGCATATTTTAAAAATTTACTAACCATATCATCTTCACGTAGCTTAGCCAAGTTCATCATTAAAAATCCGGAATTAAAGTATTGACCTAGCTCGCAGCCTATTCCTTTAATATATTCCTCTTGAAAGTCTAGTGTCGCCTCATATACTCCTGCCAAATAATGATCTGACAAATCTACTTCTCGATATAGCTTAGCTATATTTTGCCTAATTATCATATCGCTATCTACATAAATCACCCGCTCTAACTCTGGCAGCAAATCTGGAATCAACAATCGATAGGAGGCCGCTATTGTAAACTTCTCATCCACATAAATATCAAGATCCATATCGGACATAATCAAAAACTCAAAGCTAATCCTTTCTGGTGCTAACAGTTGAAGTGCAGATTTTTCACGAATCGTTAGATCTTCCGTTAACAATAGAATAATATCGAAACAGTCCTTTTCATCCGAACTAGACAACATAGATACTATGCAAACAGATGTAGGTATTAAATAAGATGGCGTTAATGCCATGACAATAGGAACTCTATCTACCATATTCGTTATTATTTTTTTACTCGCACTGTTGTTTCTCCAAAATGTCCTTTCAAAAACAACCAAAACTGTAAGAAAAACAAAGAATTAAATTCAGACATGTAAGCAATGACCTTGTGTCGAAATCTTAATTCTTTAGTCTTAAAAACTTTCCTATTTACTTCTGGCAACATTATTCTCCAATTTTTAAGATCTACAATGCTAGTAGAAAGAAGTAGTCTTCTTTTGGACCTAATCTTAAAATCGTTCATATCTTCTTCAGAGATATAATTTATCCCTACACTTTTAATAAATTCATCGATCAATTGAGCATTACCAATTTCCTCATAGAATCTTTTATCACTAGAATCCTTTACGATAGAGATCTCATTGTACTGTACATAATGGTATAAAAAACTGTCCAAGTAACTTATTCGAGTAGCATAGTGGAGATATTTTAATACCACCAAACGATCTTCCCCCAAACACAGTCCTTCAATAAATCGGATTTCATATTTCGTAAACAACTCAGTTCTAAACAATTTATTCCACAACATCCCTTGTACATTGGCTTTAATCATTTCACCTATATATGCCGATGACTCATTGGGTACTTTATTCGTTACTTCAACAGATGAGTCTTCATATTCTAAATAGAAATCACACCAAACCATGTCTACTCCCTCTTCTTTGGCTTTTACAAGCATTTGCTCATACATTTCTCTTTCTATCCAATCATCCGCATCCGCCCAACCGGTATATTCCGCTGACACATGATCTAATCCGGTATTACGTGCTGCAGCTGAACCTCTATTCTTTGGATGGTTAACAATCAAAATGTCGTCTTTACGAAAAGGATACTGTGCGATCACGTCATTCAGCTTCGATAAGCTATTATCCGTACTACTATCGTTTACAAAAATGAACTGTATTCGCTCTAGGCTTTGTTGGAACAAACTATGTGCACATCTCTCTATATAGTTTTCTACGTTATAGAACGGAATAATGACACTTACATCAAACTGCTTCATACGACTCGTTCTCTTGAAGTTTTGACATTATCACTTCATACTTTTCTTTCAATACAAATGGAGCTGCTTTAAGCAATCCCAATTGTATATCCTCTAACGCGCAGTTTATAAGCGCTTGGTGCATATTCTCTTCGAACAGCTTTTTCCAATTCTCGGAAGAAGCTAAAATTTCTTCTAAATTTTCAAACCCATCATAGAAAGAAATTCCTACTGAACTAAAATAATCGTCAAATTTAAATCCATCCGTATGTATATAACCTTTCTTTATCCATAAAGCTGGGATACCGTAAGCATGAGCCACTATTATCCCATGTAAAGACGTGGATAGTATATATTTACTCTCTGTAATCTGTTTGGTCACCCCTACAATATCCCTTGACCTTGGATCTATAATATTGTAAATATTTCCAAATCGTTCCTTAAAATCATCGGTCTCTGTCCAATGCGGTATTATACTTACATCATACGCCTTTCTATCTGCCGGCTCTAACCATAAAGGCAACAGTAAGGCTGGATCCCCAAAAGTCTCTGTCGATTGAAACCCAGACGCTTTTAATTTAGCAGCAGTTCTAGGTCCCCGAACAGCAAAAATCTGTCCCCCATTAAACTCTTCAAATTCATTCATAAACCCAGATCCCCAAACATTCTCACCACCACCACCCCAGCTAAGAACAGACCCAATGCCCAACATAGACTCCTGCCAAGGCAATAGAATGCGACGTGTTCTTTTCGTTGACAAAGTCAGGACATCTTTTGCTACAGATGTCAACGCTTTCAGTAGATTAAACGGCTTGCCACATAAACGAACCTTAGCTCCACTTAGTTCTTCAATTAGAGCCTGGCTCAACACATCACCATAGTTATCACCTTCCCAATACAATAAGTTAATCTTCTTCATAATCTCTACTCAATAACATATTTAATAATTGTAATAACTCACTTTTTATTTTTCACACTTGCTTGTGCATCGCACCAATAGAGATCAACGAAACGTTGTCATAGGAATAATCTATCCCTAAAAAAAACAAGTGCATATTTTCTTTCTATTTGTTTCAATCCAATAAAAAAAACCATAAAAAATCCCCATAAGAAAGAGAACACAAAAAAAATAATGGTGCTCGAATTCGGAAATAATGATTTCCAGAAATAAGGAAATAAAGCTCCTAAAATTGCCACAACTAAGCAGGGGATGACTACTTTATTCAAATAACTATTTATAGAAAGTGAAACCATTCCACTAATCAGTACAACACGTACCACATGCCCTAAAAGGGTAATTACCAAATGAACTATAAAAACGGATTCGGGAGGATAGCCTAACGTTAAAAAACAGTAACTGAAAGGAACAACCAACAGCAATAAACCTCCTAAAATCGCTTGATATTTCTTTATCTTACCTGTTGCCTTTGCCGCAAATATCAATGGGTTTGCAAGGCACTCGATTAAAGAGATGACAATCATAATACGTAAAAAACTAGCTGTATGTTCAGGAACTTGCTTAAGCCACCAGTTAAGAACTTCGTCTAATTCTAAGAATATAGGTATTACGACTATTAGCATAACGTAAAACGAATACCTTGAACTCGCATATATCAACCTATGCATTTCTTCCAATTCCTTAGCCGCATACCGCTTGATTATCTGAGGATTTAAAGCAGTCTGAAAACCTCCAACAAATCGCGCCAAGACAGATTGGACCTGTACAGCGATCCCTCTAGCAGCATTGACTCCCGCTCCAAAAAAAACGTTTAAAAGAATATTAAGCCCTTGAGTCATCATCAATACAGCAGAATCCCCAAATAAGCTCCAACCGGCAAAAGAAGACATCTCTTTCATCAGCCCTCTATCCAAACTTAGGTTACCTCTGGTCTCTACAAAATGTCTCCGGCAGTAGACTATATAAGAAAACTGCATTATAAAATGCAATCCGAGCAACATAAATGCATAAACGACCAATTTGTCCCCTGCTACGAAAGGAAGTATTATCACAATACCTAACTTAGTCAGTAAATCCACCATTGAGAAATAAACATATATGCTCATTTTTTCATGCGCAATAATAGTAGCCTGAAATGGGACCATTACTACCGTAAGACAAGTACTTAAAACACTTGCATAAAAAACCAGCTCCGCAGCATACATTCTTCCAAGATCTATCTGCATCTTCGTGCTCATAAACCATAAGCCGATTGGAACAGCCAACACCGCAATTATTAAAGCAATTCCTAAATGAATAAACATCGTTACTCCAAACACCTGTTTAAGTCGCTCTTTATCACCTGTCCCCAACTCATAGGTCAAAAAACGACTTGACGACGACGACATTGCGGAATTCAGTATCGTAAACATAGCTACCACTCCGCCAACAACATTATAGAGCCCAAAATCATCTATTCCCAATACATCCAGCACCACACGCGAGGTATAAAACCCTACGAGCATTCCAAAAAACATCTGTACATACAGTGCTAGAGAATTTTTTGCTATTTTTTTATCTTCAGCTTTCAACATTATCCTTGTTTCACGACAAACTCCGCTACCAAAGTACGCTTCAGTCCTTCTTCCATAGTAAATGGTGCAACAAAGCCAGACGCTCCAACTTTTGTTGCATCATACTTCGTCACTGCACAGAACTTCCGCACACGAACCGAACTAACGGCAAATTTCTTACGTGTTACAAATGCAAGGATATCAAAGGCATAGCCGCCCAACATACCGGCCCAATACGGGACGCGCACGTTTGAAATCGGTTTATTTAATACCTTCCCTGTGTTGTAAACAATATCATTGGTAGTAAAATCAGGTTTGTCCACATAATTGTAAACACCATATCCTTTAAAATTGTTTTCTATTAGGAAAAAAATAAATGCAACAACATTACCAACATACGACATCGATTTTTGGTTTTTTCCTTTACCGATCATCATGAAACGGGAAGAAGCGATCTGGTTCAGCAGGTTAAACACATTTCCCCGATTTCCCTCTCCAAAAACAACCGTAGGCCGTATAATACTAATATTCCAATCCCCGTGCTGCTTATACCAATCCTGCAGCAGCAATTCCGCTTCCCACTTACTTTTACCATAATGGTTAAAAGGATCCGCAGGAAAAGACTCATCGGGATTATTTTTATCCAGCCCATAGATCGCCACAGAACTCGTGAACACCAGGCGTTTTATGGCATTTTGATCCATTGCGTACAATACATTACGCATTCCCTCCACATTGACATCATAATACAGCGAGATAGGCTGTACATTATCCTGATGCTCGGCGGCCAGTAATACCACCACATCGATCCCTTTCAGCTCTTCTACCATCGCCTCCCTATCCAGCACATCCGCTATCCGGGTTATCCCGGCAAAAGCCGTACTCTGTCTTTTGTCTACATTTAATACCTCATAGTCTTCTATGCCTGTCAGCAATCGAATTACATTTGTACCAATAAATCCCGAACCTCCAATTATTGCTATCTTCATCTAGTTTCTTTTATGTCTGCTTTCAATACTACAACTTCACTTTTTTCTCCAAAACGGCTCTTTTCGATCTGTTCAAATACGAAATAAAAGCCTCCCCACATCAGTACATTCAATATCAAAATCAGATTATTATCCATCACCTGAACAGCTAATAGATTGAATATGATATAGAATAGGTTAATAGCAAACATAAATAGCATTACGCCTTTGCGCGGTAGCCCCAGACGTAATAAAAGATGATGTAAATGGTTCTGATCTGCCGAATAGAGGGGCTTACCGCTCCTCCAACGCACAAACATCACCCGGGCGACATCCAGAACCGGCAATAGCAGGATAGAATAAGCCACCACTACAGAATTTGTAGAAAATGGCTTTATAAAGGAATTATTCATCACATAGCTTATTGCCAAAAAAGCCAGCGCATACCCCAGCGTGGTACTGCCAATATCGCCCATAAATATTCTTCTTCCCTTACGCCCTACTCCGAATACATTATAATAGAAAAATGGAGCAACAGCCCCCGTAGTGATAAATGCAAAAAGAGCATGCACATACGCTCCTGAAAAATAGAACAGCAGGCCAAAGGCCAGACAGCCTATCGTAACCAATCCGGCACATAGACCATCCAATCCGTCCATTAGATTGATCGCATTGATCACTAATACGACCACAAATACAGTCAGAGGCATACCGATCCATGGCGATATACCATGTATAGAAAATAGGCCATAAAAGTCATTGATCCATAAGCCCGACAGCGGAAAAAAACACGCTACGAGTACTTGAAAGAAAAACTTCCATTTGAAACCAATCCCAATTAGATCATCCCCTAATCCCACAATATAAAGCACCAATAATCCACAGAACAACAATGCAAAATGTGACATCAAAGCCCAGGATTGCACGGCCCAGCCTCCAATACCAAATTTAAATATCAGCACCGCCGTCAATGCAAACAGACAACACTGTATTGGCACAAAAGATATCCCTCCTAGACGGGGAATAACACAGGTATGCAACTTCCTCTCATCCACAGGATCGAACAAGCGCTTTCGGTAAGCGACCAATAGAATCCGGGGAATAAACAATGCCCCCAGAGCAACCGCCAATAAAGCAGGAATAAATACAAGCAAAACACCGGTAACTACCATAACAACCTCCATTTCATCATAAAAAACTTTATCTTATTTTAAGATAAACTACCGATATAGCCTACCAGACGCTCCATGTCGGCGTCTTTCAAAAGCACCTTATTGTTCTCATCGATCAGATAAAAAGTTGGGAATGCTTTCAAATCATATAGACCATTACGTATAATTTCGTCTTCCTTATTATACCCATTAATCCATTCTGCAGGCAGCTCGGCTTCATAACTGAGCCAATCACTCTCGCGGCCTGTAGCACACACGGTAAGGAGTGTCATTTTGCTTTTCTTGGTACGCTGTACCAATCGATGTATCGCCTTCAGATCTGGCATTGTCGATTTACAGGCCTTACATAGAGGAGCATAGAAAAATACTAGCTTGTAGGCTCCTTTCAGACTATGCAGATCTCCTTTTTCGCCTGTCGAACGCTCAAAACTGAAGTTATTCGCCTCTACACCGGGCAGGTTCCGCTGTACCAGTGCCAGGAGCGCTTTATATTTCGACCGATCCGCTTCACTCGACATATCAGACGAGATCAGATAATCAAGCACTACACCATAATAGGCGTCGTTTCTTAATGTAGACTTCGGATCGTAAAGCCGTTCATAGAATTTGTCTTTAAAAAACTGGAATGCAAGCGGCGTCTCCTTTGCTGCATCCATCGTATGAATAAGCGCTTTGGCGGCTTCTTCTGAAGAAACATCATCCAGCGATAGAATAAAATCTACTAAGAGTTTTTCCAGGCTAAATTCATTCTTCCGGATATCGATTTTAGTAAAATCAAAGCGATCCCAGAATGTCATCGGATCAGCGTGCCTATGCGATGTACAGGATAATAGCAGCATTCCCCAAAATGCCACTATTAACAGCCCATACTTAGATAAAAACATGAATTTATGACACAGTTTTG
>JAITLW010000103.1 GCA_031277715.1 Sphingobacterium sp.
TGATCGTTGGAAATATTCACAACATCTTCTAGAATGACCCCATCAATAACCCACAATGGCTTATTGTCTCCCGTTAATGAGGATGCTCCGCGAATACGGACTTTAGGCGCGGCACCAAAAGTACCGGAAACGTTCTGAATAGATACTCCTGCAACCCTACCCTCTAAAGCTCTACTTAAATCAGTTACACCTTCCTGTATAACATCTTTACCTTTTAATGATACGGCTGATCCTGTAAATAACTTTGGGTTCAAATTTTGATACCCTGTCGCGACTACATCTACCGTTTCTAGCTCATTATCCAATTCTTGAAGTTCAACAACAACAGTACTCCTGCCTGCCAAAGAGACTTCCCTTTGCGCATATCCGACAAAACGAACAACGAGCGTGGCTTTAGTATCGGCCTGAATACGAAATGCACCTTGAGCATCGGTTGTAACACCATTTCCCATGCCTTTTACAGAAACAGAAGCCCCCACCAAAGGCTCTCCTTTTGCGTTTCGAACGGTACCAATAACCGCATTCTGTTGCAACGAGCTTATGGGCAGAACAGTCGCTCTTTTTTCTTCTCCAATTTTACTTACTGATATCGTCTCATCGATAATTTTAAAGGTTAATCTATTACCAGACAAGAGAAGAAGCATCGCGCTATTCAAGTCTTGATTTTCAATCTCAAGATTAATCCGCTTAGAGTCCTTAACGACAGCATCACTATAAAGAAATTTGTAATTAGTTTGACGGCTAATCTCCTTAAAAGCATCTTCTATCTTGACATTACGTAATGAGAGAGAGACCTTTTGTGCTTTCCCACTTCCATATGCACAGGTCATAAAAACCAACAATAAAGCTGTTGTTATTTTCATAATTCGGAAAACTTGTGGAAAAGGGGCTTCCCATAGGGTATAACGCCCTTTGCCAAATGATAAGTTATTCATACATTTGAGTAATTGAGTTAATGTTAATGGTTAAAATTCTTAGCTTAATGAATCTAACAGGGGTGCTGTAACACCTCTGTTTTCATTTTCAGAGTAAATTCGTTTACATCATAATTTTTTTTTATTAAAGATTAATAATTTATTGTTGTCTATTTTAAAGTCTAAATCACTTACAAACTCTAACATATTCAAGACCTCCGTCAAATTTGCCGAACGGCTAATTTCACCGGTATAGGTCTGAGAAAGCGAAACCCCTTTTGAAAAAGAAACCTCTAGATCGTACCAATTCTGCAATTCTTTTGCAATACTCACTATATTATCTCCTTTGAAATAGAACAAATTGTTCTTCCAAGCGAGCTCTTTTTGCAAATCTGCTTTGCGCACATCAATTCTACTGCCGACTATTTCTGCTTTCATTCCAGGAGAGAGAATTTCTTGTAAATGGTCTTTGTATACCAGAACCTTTCCTTCCTCTAATGTAGTAACTGGCTTATCGCTGTAAGCGGATACATTAAACTGCGTACCAAGGACTTTTACATTACCACCAATAGTCTCTATTATAAAAGGTCTATCCTGATCTTTAGTCACTTGAAAATACGCTTCGCCTTTTAATCTAACCTGTCTTTTATCTTTTTCGAATTGAGATGGGAACTCTAACTGACTACTCGCATTAATCCACACCTTTGTGCCATCAGAGAGTGTCATATTTAGAAAATGGGCTGCTGGAACAACTAACTTATTTATAGTAATCGTAGTAGCCACATCAGAAACTACTGTTTTCTCATCTGTCGATATAGTCCCATCAGCCAGTAAAGTCACATTATCATTTACTTTAACTTCTGTCCCATTCTCCAGAACGATTTTTGCACCTTTGATTGCAGGGAGAATATCATTTTTATAGCGTTCATCCTTACTTTCTACAATACGTGATGTACCTACTTCCTTATTATTTTTCAAAGCAAAAAATGAAAATCCTGCCACTACAGCCAAAACCGCGGCAATGCGCCCCCAATACAAGACAAACTGCTTACGTCTTCTTTTTGAAAGTGCCTTCCATGCTCGATTTTGATCAAATGATTTTAAGACCTTCGTATCCATGCCGCTTTTCGTCTCTTCTTCCAATTGCTCCAGCAATTGGGAATTACGAGAATCCTGCGCTAGCCAATCCTGCAGCACATCAGCCTCTTCGCTAGTCAATTCTTCATTAAACTTCCTGCGTATTAATTGGACAATATATAAAGGGTCAGTTTTCATAATTTCCTCTATAAAGTTTTAAATGTATGAGGAGAGCTACAAAATTCGCTTTTATATCATTACACAGCTCTATGCCACCTAAAAGCGAATTCATGTAGGTTTGTATATAAGAAACGGAAAGTGCATAATCGGGTGACAAGGAATTAACTTTTTTTTAACAAAACTTTCATACCCCGTTTGGATCTTCAATAGGAATGAACCAAGCACGATTGTAGAGAAAAAAACAGGATTTAGTTATTGATTAACACAAGTAATAACACAACAAAAAAGAACTCGGGATGGATCTTCTTACGCAATACCTGTAACGCGCGTTGTTTCTGTGTTTTTATGGTATTGACTGATATAGCCAATTGCTCAGCGATCTCTTGATTAGAAAACCCGTCAAGGTAGCTAAGCTTGAATATATGCTGGCATGAGTCTGGTAAGCCATCCACAACACGTGCTATTTCGGCCATAAATTCAGCACGGATAATCTTGTGTTCGTAATCTGTATCATCCATCTCATCTGCAGATTGCCGATCTAAGTACTTTTGGACGGTCTTATTCTTACGGCTCTGATTATATATGGCATTCCGAATGGAACTGTAGAGGAAGGAACGTATCGACATAGGTTCCTGCGAGATCTTATGTTTATTATTGAGATAAGCGATGAAGGCATCCTGTACCAAGTCTTCTGCCATCTCGGTATCCCGTACCATCTCCCAGGCAAAATAACACAATACTTTATAATGCTTATTGAATTCAACTTGATCCTCGAAATTCATCCTGGCCCTCCTCTAGGAATAGATTTTGATTATTTTTTTTACTAAAAGTAAATATAGAATATATGAAGATAAATGGCAAGTGATAAATATACGTTGTTGAAACAGCACCATTTACAATGGTTGAAATTCATCAGTCTGCTAGTACAATCGCTACGGGCTTCAAAGACAGTAATTAAGGACTCATTAATTAACAATTCAGCTTAATCATTTTGAGAGATTGTTATAAGTGATAAAACAAAGAAACTAATATTTACAATAAAATGGGATAAATTCCCTTATTATTATGGAATAAGATCGGTCGCTTTTAATTTACTTAATTACCAAACAAGAAATACTGTATTATGGAATTAAGAGGGCGGTTGATCCTCGCACCATAAAAACACAATAGACTATGCACCCTAAAAGGGTAGCTTAACAGCTGATAAATTAAACTAGTTGTATACTTTAGACTTTATACAAAGGAGCCATTCTGTACAAAAGAATAAAAAACGAGAAGGATAGATATCCTTCTCGTTAGTACTATTAATCATTTTGTTTAATCAAGGTATTGGCATCAAGTTCTGCTCTCGGAAAGAAGAACTGCCATTGTTTATCCCCTGCATCTACCTTCATAAAATTATTAACGGAAGCGCCGACATAATTCGTCACTACTGATCTATCTAAAGGCTGATTTAAACGCTTTAAATCTAAATATCTAAACCCTTCGCCCCATAGCTCAACTCTTCTATTCGTCCAAATCTCATCCAAAAGCGCAGTTCCTGTTTTTGTAGATTTAACAGCTGATAAATCTCGGACTTTCACCAATTCAAACAAAGCATCCTGCGCCAAAACATCTTGATTTGAACTCGCATAGGCTTCAGCTAAAATAAGATACATTTCAGACGAACGCATTAAAGGAACATCCCCCAATGCTCCTCCTGGAGCCTTAATAGAAAACTTACGAGACATATAAGCCTGCCTCGCAAATGAAGCAGATGGCAAAGGAAAATTTACAGCAGTTGGATTCGGTTCCCACATTTTTTTCCTGACATCTGTACTAGCAATTTTATTATATAAAACTGCATTTATCCTTTTAGGATTTGCACGCTGAAAACTTGTATTAGCATTATAGGCTATTTGAGCAAAAAAAGATCCGAAAGCATCGTCCTGATCTTGTGTTGGCATAGTAGCCCACATAAATTCGCTTAGTGTCGTAGCATCATTAAATCCTTTCAAATAACTTTCTTGGTTCATTAACGGGAATAAACCAGAATCAATCACTTTCTTGGCATATAGGACTGCATTATCATAATCCTGCATTGTTAAAGCAATCCGAGCACGAAGTCCCCAAATCACTTGAACATTAACCTGAGACTTATTAGATCTTGTAACAATATTTAGTGCTTCTGCATCTGTTAAGTCCTTTATTATAGCATCATAAACATCCTTAACTTTAGCTCTCTCCAATGCCCCATCTGTAGATTTCAATACCAAAGGCACTCCTAACTGATCGTTTACAGCTTGAGTTTTATCATACCTCTTAGCATAAAGTTGAACTAAATAAGAATATGCATAAGCTCTCAAAGTCAGCACCTGTGCTTTCATCGTGTTCTTCTGGACATCCGTAGCATTAACTTTATCTATATTATCTAAAATAAAGTTAACATCACCAATCATTTTATAGAATGTTCTGTAATAATACTCATTCACATTATGATTATCATTTCTTGCGGCAACCCAGTTCCCTTCCCCTGTAGATGTGTACCAATTGGCCGCACTAATGCCTAAATCCTCTCCCATAAAATCAAGTCCTAGTAATATACCTGTAACTCCAGGTTTATTTTGCACATTTGTAGTCACTATATCTGTGCGCTGAAACATAAACCTATAAATACCATTTAATGCTGTATTCGCATTCTCAATAGTACTAAACACTTCTTCCTGCGTCACTTTATCTGTAGGTGTAGTTTCTAAATAATCTTTACCACAACCAGACAAAAATAACGCCACCGAAGCTCCGAAAATTGTCAATATATTTCTTTTCATAATAAACTCTTTAATAATTAGAATGATACATTTAATCCTAAACTAAACATTCTAGTGGGCTGAAATGTTGTATTATTTGTTCCATCAAAAGATTCTGTCGGATTCAAACCTCTACGCTTTGAGGATAAAGCCACATTCTCTCCTGTGAAAAATACCCGAGCAGCAGAGATATCGATTTTATTTATCCAGGTTTTTGGCAAACTGTAAGCCAAATTGATATTTCTAAAACTAAAGTACGAAGCGTCAATCAACCATCTAGATGAAGCAGCATTTATATTTGTGCTATTCGCCTGATCTAAACGCGGAATATCACTAGTTGTATTATCTGTTCTCCATGCATTCAAGGCATCAACGTGATACGACTTTCCATAAGTACTTGTTCCCATTAAACTTGCATACTGACTATCATATATCTTTCCTCCAATCTGATAATTGAATAAAAATGATAGAGATAAATCTTTATAGGAGATAGTATTCATTATTGACCCCATTAAATCAGGAATAGCTGTACCAGAGTAGTCAAATTTTGCATAATTTTGATTTGTTACATACTCAACACCATTGACCTTGCGAATATTTGATGCATCTGTTCCTTCTGCTGGTATGTAAAGAGAAGAACCATCCGCCGGATCAACACCAGCATATTGTCTTAACCAAAATGCATAATAATCCTTTCCGACTTCTCTTTTCTTTGATCCAGAAATAATCGTTGGAGTTTCAACAGGCATTTTGGTAACCTCATTCTTAATCGTAGAAAGATTATTTGTTAAAGTCCAGGTAAAATTATTTGTTCTTATGATATCAGCAGCTATTGATATTTCTACCCCGCGGTTATACATTGACCCAACATTACTAAATTGATAAGTTACAGCCGAAGACTGCGGTCTTGGTGCTGACATCAATAATTGATCTGACCCTCTTTTATAATACTCGATTTCTCCTCTTACTCTATTTTTTATCAACCCAAAACTTATACCAACATTAAATGTGTTAGACGTCTCCCATGTTAAATCAGGATTAGCCAAACTATACAAAACAGTTCCAGGAAGACCTCCATTACTCCAGCCTAAGCTATACAATGCTTGGTAACCGTAATAAATTCTATTCCCGTCTTTATCAAGTAAATTATTATTACCAACTTGACCGTATGATGATTTTAATCTTAAATCATTCAGCCAAGTAACGTCCTTCAAAAAATCCTCTTTTGAAAGTGCCCAAGCTCCACCGATTGAAAAAAATGTCCCCCATCTATTATCTTTTTGGAAAATGGAAGAACCATCAGTTCGAACAGCTCCATCGAAGAAATATTTTTCATCATAATTATAAGATGCTTTCATAAAATAAGATTCCATTTTATTCACATTCTTATATCCACCCGCAGAGTACGGTGTCACATAGTTATCAAACTCAGTGATATTAGACGTTATTTGACCTGTTTTAGTACTTGTTCTACGGCTAAAAGAATAATCATAATTTTCATGGCCAATTGATGCTGAAATATTATGCAGTTCGAGTGACTTTTTGTAAGATAGTACTTGGTTAAATGTATAAGAAGTTATCAAATCATTCTCATCAGATGCCAGCCCGTTGTAGGATACACCATCTCCAACTTTCGTATTCCAATTATAGTCATAATTTCTATTCGAAACATCCACACTAATAGAGGGTGTAAAAGTAAAGTCCTTTAGAAACTTAAATTCTAAAAAGCCTCGTCCGCCGAGCATTGTTCTCCTATTCAAACGATTATTCAACATCGTTTCGTAAATAACATGTCTCCCTTGACTCGCACCTGTTGGTCTATTCACTGCTCCAGGATGCATTCCATAATCGTAATAGTGTTCTCCAGTTAATGCATTTATTATTGGTGCTCCAGTACTTTGATCATAAGCATGTACTGGATAAATAGGACCTAGACCGCGAATAAAATTAAATGGATTAACAATAGAAGCGGCATTTCCTGTGGACGCATCTGCAGCTAACGAGCCTATTGACGATGATCCGGAAAGATTTACCCCTGCTCTTAACCAATCTTTGATTTTGGAATTAACATTAATTCGCCCGTTGTATCGTTTGAAATCAGACTTCAGAAGATACCCTTGATCATTCAAATAACCAACAGAGACATAATAGTCTGATTTATCCAAAGCCCCTGAAAAGTTCAAATTAGCATCAGTTCTTTTTCCTGTTCTTTGCATGGCGTTTAGCCAATCAAAATCATCATATTTTAATTTTGCTTCTGGATTCATCTTTCCATCAGCAGTAAGTATTGCATTATCAGCAACAGTAAAAGGGTTATAGACTAGGCTTCCTTTTATCGATGCTAATGCGGCGGCAATAGCATCCGCTTCTGATTTTGGAGCGACACTACTCGATGCAGGAAACATATGAGAATGCTTAACTGCCTGAAAAACGGTTGGATAGTAATCCATTATACCAACCATATCGTATTCCTTAATCGCACGATCTGCAACTCCTTGCGTAATAGAAGCATTTAATTGGGGGGCTCCTCGCCCCTTCTTAGTTGTAATCATTATAACTCCATTGCCCGCTCTAGAGCCATAAAGAGCTGCAGAAGTAGCATCTTTCAAAACTGAAATATTCTCAATATCATCCGCATTGATATCTCCCAAATTACCATCAAATACAGCTCCATCAATCACATAAAGTGGCGCACTGGAAGCACTCATCGAACCAAAACCTCTTAATCGAACATTAGCTCCAGTACCTGGCTGGCCATTTCCAGATGATACTGAAATACCTGGAGCCATACCGGCAAGAGCATTAGTGACATTAGTGACCGTTCTTTTGCTTAAATCTTCCGAACTCATTGTAGCTATCGAACCAGTTACTTCGGATCTTTTTGCAGTGCCATAAGCCACAACTACAACCTCATCTAAAGCACTTTCTTCTGATTTTAGAATGACGTTTATCGAAGATTGTGAGCTAATAGTTACTCTTTGGCTAACATAGCCGATATAAGTAAAAGACAGTATGGAACCGACTGAGGTCTCTATCGTATAATTTCCATTACCGTCAGTTTGTGTGGCTTTAGGTGTACCAACAACCTGTATGGAAACTCCTGAAATTGGAGACCCATCAGTTGCAGAAGTAACCTTTCCACCCACCTGCCGATTCTGTGCAATCGACACACCAATCAGGCACGTCAGCACAAAAAATAAACTGAGTAATTTTTGTTTCATGTGTTTATGTGTTTAGTTAAAAATTGTGTTTAATTAATTATTGATTAATCATAGGCATATACTTCTAATCCCTTAGTCAAATAAAAAGACCAAGAGTGATATTCGGTAAATCGTTTTATCAAAAAGAAAAAACAAAAACCAACCAACGGAAAGAGTAAACCACCGTTTAGATTATCAAAAAAATTTACAAATCCAGCTTGGCGAAATAAACCAAGCTAACTCCGACAGAAAAGTCTAAATCCGGAGATAACGGGATGAAGTGAGTAATTTTTGTTTCATTGTGTGTGTGTTTAGCTTTTATAAATTGTTTGTGTGTTAGTAGCTCTATAACTGTAACAGCTATATTACTATGCAAACATATAAAAAAAAATGAGTTTTTACACTTTTTAACATTATTTTTTTTGAAACAGTGGTTTAAACAAGAAAAAAAACAGATTCGCATCTTAAATGTAACAAACAAAGCAACATTTAAGATGGAAAACGCTTTTTTCCGTCAGCGTTCTGACATACTACAACAAGGCAAAAAAGATTAGTACCGTCTGTTATAAGCCAAGGATATCTTTATATGGTACATACTGAGAGAGATCTAAGATTTTGGACAAAAACATCTCTCACTTCGAGATTCTTATAGGACTTATAAATATACAAATCGCGGCACATATATTCTCACCCAAATGAGGTCAAATAAATCCCATTGTCAATCCACAAAAAAGGGCGATAGAAAATTCTATCGCCCACAATCAATCGACAAAAAATTTACAACGGATTATTTGGTAGGATGTCGTTATTTGCATCCACTTCTGCCTGAGGAATCATAAATAAGAATTTATTATCTCCTGCAGGGATATTAAATTTCCCGTAGTTAGGATGATTTGTGTCAGGGTAGTCCCTGACCACTCCTTGTTTCAAACGTTTCAAATCAAAATAAGCAAAACCTTCTCCCCACATTTCAATACGCTTCTGTAAAATTATTTCATCAATTAGATCCGCACCACTTTTAGTAGATAATGTATAATTAGGATCCCTTTGATTTGTAATTTCATATAATACATCCTTAGCTTGAGATTCCGTAGCAGGATTTCTCGCTAACGCCTCTGCTTCAATATAATACATCAATGCTGATCGTAAATAAATGTAGTCTCCGGCGGTTCTATTACTTGTTAGATCTCTAAACTTTAAACTGATATACGGATCATAGGTTTTCCCTTCAAATTGCCCTCCAGTAGCACCTAAAAAGGTGCTCTTTCTAAAATCCTGAGCAGACATAGCATCATACAAGCGTTTGTCAATAGAAATATTTCCCCCTTCTGAATACCCAGTATTTGTATTATCAAAGTGGGAAAAGAAACTTGCTACAAAGGACGTCAACTCTGCATTAATATCAGCTCCCCACATTGTTTCATTTTGAGTAAGGTCGTAGAAGCCATTTTTCCACTGTACTTCTGTCAATAGAACGTATCCCTGTCTGGCATCATGCGCGGCCTTTGCTGCGTCGGTATACAATCCCATCTCTAAATATACATCTGCTAAAAAAGCAAGAGCAACACTTTTATCAATTAGTTCGCGACTTCTTCCTCTACTATATCCATCCAACAGTTCAACCGCGTTTTCCAAATCAGTCTTTATTTGCGTATAGACCTGCTCTACTGTATTACGCTTAGAGGAGAGCGTAGCTGCATTAATTGGCACAGACAAGGCCGCTCCATTCCCAACATAAGTAGGGCCATAAATACGAGCTAACATAAAATGAAAATACCCTCGCAATGCTAAAGCCTGACCACGAACAGCCTTAAGATCCGCATCACCTGTATCCTCAGGTATATTTTGGAGAATAACATTTAAGTTTCTGATTTGCTTATAATACGTAAACCATGGATAGTGTGCACGAGAATTTGTTGAGATACGTCCTGAATAATTATAATTAAATCCACCCCAATTTAATTTATTCATTACTACGTCATTCCCCATTAGATCCATTACAGACAAAACACCTTTGTGTCCATAATCCTCATGACCTGCATAACCTGTTGTTTCTGCGGATCTCAAAGTCGCAAGCACCCCCCTTAAACTTCCTAAAGCTGCTACAGCCGAAGAGTTTAACTGTTCTTGATCAATTGTCGACTCAGGCGTTACATTCAAAAAGTCACTTTTACATGCTGTAAATAGAAGCATGCCAGCCAACCCATATATAAATTTTTTATTTCTTTTCATGACATTTAAAAATTAACAGTTAATCCTAGAGAAATAGTCCGAAGTAGTGAATAATTGTTCAATGTACGTCCATTGTTTGTTTCTCCACCTAACTGCATCATACGGGGGTCCATACCTTGTCGTTTAGACCACATGTACAGATTATTTCCCATAAGGGTTAACTTTGAGGTTCGAATTCCAACATTATCAAATAGGCGATTTGAGATATCGTAGGTAATTCCAACGTTTTCCAAACTTAAGTAACTCGCAGATAACAAAAAGGCATCAGAAGCATCATATTGCTGTTGGTATACAACTGACAGCAATGGCATTTGCGCTGACGCATTTTCTGGTGTCCAAGTTTTATAAATATCTTTGTGAAAATTTGCTCCACTGGCTCCCATTCCCACATCTTCTTTAAATAAGCCTTGGTATACCTCATCAAAAATGTATCCTCCTATTTGATAAGCAAAACCTACATTAACAGCAAACTTCTTATAGCTGAAATCAAATCCGAAACCACCGTACAAGTCAGGATTTGCAGTTTTATCCGTCAACAAATATTGCGTTGCTGATGTATAAGTTTCAGTTGTTGTTTTTTCGCCTGTTGCTACACCTGATTTAGGATCTTTGTCCCCTTTATTCCAAAGTGCATTACCAGTCTCAGGATTTACGCCAGAAAATTCTCTCAAATAGTAGGTGTAAGCACTTTGACCTTCTACAAATCTAAACAAGCCACTTACAAATGGATCTGGTAAACGTGTAATTTTGTTTTTATAATGTGTAGCATTCACCCAAAGATTCAAATTCATATCAGCTGTTCGAATAGCGTCTCCATTAACACTAATTTCCACACCTGTATTTTTCATATCACCTATATTTTTAGAGATAGCTGGAATACCAGAAGATGCTGCTTGCGGGAAATTATACAACATATCAGAGACTTTTCTACTAAAATACTCAATATCAAAATTTAATCTATTTGCGAATAAACCAAACTCAAAACCAGTATTAAAGTTACGAGATACTTCCCATTTCAAATCTTCTGTTCCTTTATAAATAGGAGAAATAGAAGGATTCCCCTCGGCATCTGTAACAATCT
>JAITLW010000253.1 GCA_031277715.1 Sphingobacterium sp.
AGACCCAAAACCAGGCTTACCATTCACCATTAGGTTACCACCCTTCATCTCCACCACGTCTCCCGACACACCAACGGCACGCTTGATATAATTCTCCCGCTTATCTACAGGACGGTTGAAAGGAGCATCTGCTTCCATAGGGAAGTTAAATACCACCACATCATTGCGCTCTATATTTTCAAATCCTGGCAGTCTTTTATAGGGGATCTCAATCAATTCAGAATAAGCTTTTCCACCTGTAACCGGCATAGTATGATGTGCAAATGGGAATGCTAACGGTGTATTAGGAATACGTGGCCCGTAATTCAATTTACTAACAAAAAGGAAATCACCGACCAACAGACTACGTTCCATAGATCCCGTAGGAATCATATAGGCCTCAATTAGAAAACCCCGAATCAACGATGCCGCAACAGTAGCGAATATAATGGCATCCGCCCACTCACGCGCCACGGTTTTCTTGTACGGATATTTCTTCTTAAACTCCTCCGTATTAGATTGCCCCAAATACTTTACAGTAGTATCTCGGCCCCACATCGGAAGAACAATAAAAGGAACTAGGACTGCAGCTGCATTTTCCCAAAAACGGCGTTTACCAAAAGACTTGATCAAATCGAGGTAAAAACCATAGAATATAAATATATTTACGATAGGTACAAATAGCCAAACAATCCACCAGGTGGGTCTGCCTACCAATTGTGCCATCACATATTCTCTATAGAACGGAACGATAGCTTCCCATCCTTGCTTTCCTGCTTTTTTAAACAATAGCCACAGCCCGTAAAGCGAAATGACTGTTAGTAATCCAAAAACGATATACCACATAATAGTAAAAAATTAAAAGTCAGAAATTAAAAACCCGACCGAAAGCCAAAAGTTATTATCATGACTTTACTATATGTCGACCGATCAATTTATATGTTACAGTAATAATAGTTATTTATTAAAATCAAAGATTTCTGTGACCTGAAAAAAGCCTTTACGCCCCTTAAGCCATTCTGCTGCCACGACAGCCCCTAATGCAAAGCCATCCCTGTTATGCGCAGTATGCTTAAATTCAATCTGATCTACCTCAGAACTGTATAAGACGGTATGCGTCCCAGGTACCTCTTCTATTCTCAGACTCTCGATTAATAGCTCGTCGGGCTTATTAATAAGGTCACTATCTTCTCCCACCACTTCGTTTACCCAAGAAGACTTGGAAGAACTATTTTCTATAATCCCTTCAGCAATTGTAATCGCTGTACCGCTAGGTGCATCCAGTTTGTGGATGTGATGAATCTCCTCCACCTGCACATCGTATTGTTTGTACGGATCGACAGCCTGGGCCAACAGCCTATTGACGTGAAAGAATATATTCACACCTATGCTAAAATTAGACCCGTACAATAAGGATTGCTCGGCTTCTAGACAAGTCTCACGAACTTCTTGCATATGCTCATACCAACCCGTAGTACCTACTACTAGTGGCAAATTGGATTCGAAACAAAGGCTGATATTTGACAGTGCTGCCTCAGGTGTACTAAAATCGATAGCGACATCAGCATCCTCTAGATCCTCTGCCGTAATACTGCCTCTATTATCAGCATCTACAATAAGAACAACCTCATGCCCTCTCTTGAGCGCAAACTTTTCAATAAGTTGGCCCATTTTTCCATATCCGAGTAAAACAATCTTCATATCTTATGGTTTAATAATTGCCAAATTAACATTAATTATTTAATAGTAAACGTCAACTTCACTCCTGGCGTAAAATAATTGGTAAGATTAGGCTGATAGGCCATTGTCGGTGTTGTAGGCATCAAAGTGGGGGTTATTTTAAGTCCTAGATCATCTCCGATGTTGTAACGATTACGCAACATAGAATCCGTATATGCTTCCACTACGTTTCCAACCCACCATACCGCAGTAATCAAAACAGTCATATCCCTATTCCGCCTAAAATTATCCTTTTGCCGGATAATCCCAGCAGTACTTAGATTGACCAGATCTGGATTATCCCTCCCATCGGTATGGTCAGCACGATAGGCGGCCTCCTTGGCAAACATCCGATAATAGTAATTCCAGTAATCAAACACAAAATAGGCTGTGATAAATCCGCCATAAATGATGGGCAGTTTTACCCAAACCCAGCGGCCACCATTAGTTATTTGCCCCCAGCCAGGTGCTATCGCCGAACGACGCCAGGCAACACGGGATACATGTTCTATCGCTAGACGCGTAGAATCTTTAAGTATGTCTTTATAATAGTACTTAGCCCGTTCCTTTTCCGCTTTTTCCCTCTCTTTACGTTCCTTCCTCGTTTCCTTTTTTACCGAGTCTTGAACCGCAGCGGTATCTAGACTCACCTTTGTTGAATCCTTAAGCTGCTGCAGGGAGTCTATCTGAGCATAGGTCCCTTGCATCGACAACAAGAAAAATATAACGACTAAGAATTTAGGCATTACCAATCGAGCAATTCTAATATACGACTTAAATCATCCTCTGAGTCAAACGGAATCTCAATAGCTCCCTTACCCCGACTATTTTTCAAATTGAGGCGTACTCGCGTAGAAAACCGCGATGCCAGGTCATCTTCTATTTTTTGGTACTGAAAATCAAGTTGCTTACCAACATCTTGATTCTTTTTGGGTTTCAGTTGCTCCTGTATATTACGCACAAGAATCTCGGCCATACGAACTGAAAGTCCTTTATCTATAATCTCCTGGAAAACATACAATTGTTTATCTACTTCACCCACGTTAATGAGCGCACGTGCATGCCCCATAGAAATCTGTCCGTCCCGGATGCCAGCTTGAATTACTGGTGGTAATTTCAACAAACGAAGATAATTGGTTACTGTAGAACGGTTTTTAGAAACACGGTCACCAAGTTCTTCCTGTTTCAAATTACACTCTTCAATCATCCGTTGAAAACTCAAAGCTACTTCAATAGCATTCAAATTCTCCCGCTGTATGTTTTCGATCAGCGCCATTTCCAACATCTGTTGGTCATTGGCTGTACGAACATACGCAGGTATATCTACAATACCGGCTAATTTAGAAGCACGTAAACGACGCTCACCACTTATTAATTGATATTGATTTTTACTAACCTGACGTACAGTGATAGGCTGGATCAGCCCCTGTAATTTAATCGAGTCCGAAAGCTCTTGCAACGCCTCTTCATCAAAATCTGTACGTGGCTGAAATGGATTGACAGCGATATGTTCAACTTTAATAAAGTTGATACTCCCCGCTGCTGCTCCTCCTAAATCGGCCGTCTCTTTTTGTGACGATGCCGACGAAACACTCATTTCATCCTGCAACAAAGCACCTAACCCCTTGCCTAGCCCTGTTTTACGTTGTAATGCTGCCATTTCTTATACGATCGCTTTTTCTTTATTCTGTTCTACTAAACCATTTTTCTGTAATATCTCACGAGCCAGATTCAAATAGTTCACAGCTCCCTTACAGGATGCATCGTGCATAATTACAGAAATACCAAAACTAGGAGCCTCACTCAAACGGGTATTCCGCTGAATGATAGTCTCAAAGACAAGCTCTGTAAAGTGTGTACGCACCTCTTCTACCACTTGATTAGACAGGCGTAAGCGTACATCATACATCGTGAGAAGAATTCCCTCGATTTCTAAATTGGTATTTAGTCTATTTTGAACAATTTTTATAGTATTCAATAATTTACCTAGTCCTTCCAGGGCGAAATACTCACACTGTACAGGAATGATTACAGAATCAGAACCCGTAAGTGCATTAATCGTAATTAGTCCCAACGAAGGAGAACAGTCAATGATGATAAAATCATAGTCATCTTTGATTTCATCCAACATTTTTTTCATTTTGTACTCGCGTTCATTGAGATTTATCATCTCAATCTCTGCTCCTACCAAATCAATATGTGCTGGCAAAAGATCTAAAAAAGGTGTTTCTGTTGCTTGGATTGCCTCCCGAGGAGGTAAATCATTCACCAAGCACTCGTAAACGCTAGCCTTGATATTACGCGGATCGAAACCAATACCAGACGTAGAGTTTGCTTGTGGATCTGCATCCACTAGAAGCGTCTTATACTCCAAAACAGCCAAACTAGCCGCCAGATTTATAGAAGTAGTTGTTTTTCCTACGCCACCTTTTTGATTTGCAATTGCAATTATTTTTCCCATGAGATACCGAACCTTTTACAATTTTTGTTTACAAGTAGTGTTCTCCACCCAAAAATACATTTCCATTACTAAGGAAATGCTTAAATGATGTTAAAATTACTAAATTTGAGAACTTCCTGATACTATTACTCAGGATGCTAAGATACAAAAAATTGGTTTACGATTTGACAAACTCGTTCATTGATTATTATAAGTAGCAACATTACAATGAATTTAATTATATCAGGAACAAATCGACTGGGTAGTAACTCATTAAAAGTCGCAGAATATTATAAAAAAGAATTGAACAAGAAAGGTGAGGACTGGCAGGTGCTATCACTAATTGATTTACCACACGACATTTTATTCACAGACCTATATGGCAAACGGTCTACCGCATTTGCCCCTATCCAGGAATTGGTTGCCCAGGCTCAAAAATTTGTATTTATTATCCCAGAATATAACGGCAGCTACCCCGGGGTGCTCAAGACATTTATCGACGCTTGTGCCTATCCCGTTTCTTTCTACCACAAAAAGGCCGCACTAGTAGGTGTCTCCACAGGAAAATACGGAAATATCCGAGGAGTGGACCATTTTACAGGGGTATGCAATTACATGCGTATGCATGTAATGCCCTTAAAAATCCATATTCCAAGTATACAAGGGGAACTAAATAACGAAGGAAATCTGCAAGAGGACAGTACCTACAAATTCGTGCAGGAGCAACTGGAAGAGATTATCCGTTTTTAAGAAAGATTTAACGGCCCACTTTAATGCGGTCCAAGATGCTATCCAGCGTATAGGATAAAGGAGACTCATGCAGTGGATACTTACCAAGTCTATCTTTTTGCTCTTCATAATGGAACATCGTCCATTCCTGATTGTGGTATTCTAGTGCGGAGAGATTTTCAATCCAGTCGCCAGAGTTCATATACACACATTTACCTTTCTTTGTCTCGACAGTGCGGATCTGTGGCTGATGGATATGCCCGCAGACCACATAATCATAATGGCTTTCTATAGCTAGCTCGGAAGCTGTTTGTTCAAAATCTCCAATAAATTTCACCGCTTTCTTGACCGAGTTTTTTATTCTTTTGGACAAGGAGTATTTTTCACGCCCCATCCTATTCAATCCCCAATTAATTAAATTGTTAACCCGAATCAGCATATCATAGCCCCAGCCGCCAAGTTTGGCCAGCCATTTGGAATGCTGTACCGACGCATCAAAAACATCCCCATGGAAGAACCATGCTTTTTTGTCCCCCAGATGAAGCACCAACTTGTCCACCAATTTGATATTACCAAAACTGATATCGGAAAACTTACGTAACATCTCGTCATGATTCCCGGTGATATAAATCAGTTCTGTGCCCTGATAGGCCATATCAAACAGATATTTGATAACACGGAGGTGCTGATCTGGAAAATAACTTTTCTTAAACTGCCATATATCGATTATATCCCCATTCAGAATCAGTTTTGAGGGCTTTATCGAATATAAATAATGTAGCACCTCTTTGGCTCTACACCCATAGGTTCCTAAATGAAGGTCGGACAAAACGACCAAGTCTACTTCTCTCTTCATAGTTGATTGATACAAATAAAAAGAACGAAGATTAACTTATCATTTTCAGATAGTTAAGAAAATTTTAATTATACCACTACTGAGCCACCTCTGCTGTTGCTTTTACACTGCGGGTACTGCGTTTCTTTTTTGTCTTCTTTTTCTTACCCCACCATACATAAAAGCCTGTAATCGGCAACGAAGCGCAGATTAGACTCGCTATAAAATAGAGGACTTTTGTCCACATACCACCGATAAATCCAGTATGCAATGCATAATTTGACCGCGAAATCCATTCTGCTGTACCCGCCTCACGTACGGGCTTCTGTGAATTTGGCAAAAGCTCAATCGTATTTCTATCGAAGCGTAAATCCCGCCATCTGCCAGCATGCATATCTGTACAGGAATAAATCGTCTGCTCATCCTCTTCAGGAATATGAATAATCACCGCTTCCTTATTTAACGAAGCAATCTCTTTACGCACTTTATACCATATCTTATCTGCTACGACAAGTGCATCTTGGAGCACAGGATCTGTCAATGCAGGCTCAACCTTTTCCACTTTAGGTCTCGGAGGCATCCCACCACTAAGCCACATCACCGATTTACGCATCCACGGGAAGGCCATAATAAGACCTGTCAGTGCCATCAATAATGCTAGCAGCAAAGAATAGAAACCGAGCACATTATGTAAATCATAATTGACTCGCTTCAGTTTTGCTTTCCAATTGATCGTAAAACTCTGCTTTGTGGCACGCTTTGTCCACCTTTTTGGCCACCACAGAATCAAACCGGAAAGCGTGACTAGAAAAAATAAAAATGTACCCCATCCTACAATTTGTCTTCCTAGTTTTCCGGACATCCACAAATGTCGATGCCCCTCATCCATAAAATGAAATATATCTTCATGATCTACCTCCGCCAAAATCTGCCCTGTATAGGGGTTGACATAGAGCAAGGTGTCACTATGATCAAGACTCGCCTTTATAGACTTGTCTACCCCATAGTACCAGAGACTTGACACCTCCACATCGGGATAAGACTCCTTTATCTTTTGATGAATTACGCTTGGTGGCAATTGTGCATCGGCAACCTGTTCCTCTACCGAAATATAATTAAAAACCAAGTCTTTGATATCATGCTCAAAGACAAGGACACAGCCCGTAATCGACAAAATAAAAACGATAATCCCCGACACCAATCCCACCCAAAGGTGTAACCAGGCATTTATTTTAAGCAAAAAAGATTTCATATATTTTAGGCCAGTATCATGGCAATCCGTTTAGGTATTATATAAAAGAAAATGCGTCCAAAAAGTAAAGGCACGGATACCTCTCTTTTTGGACACACATTCAAAAAAATATTATTTATTCAAATTGAACAATATCGGTGTATCGTTGTCTCCGCCGATGACCTTAGCACCACGTGTCAATTTATCGGTTTTAGGGTTATATTCCCATATATAGATAGCGTCTGCTTTGGGATCATTCACAGCGATATATGCGTTACCATTATGCACAAGAGCCGATCTTGAGTTTCTAACTAATGGGAAGTCAAGTTTTTTGATTACTTGCTGTGTATTTACATCCACGATTAAATACTCCCACATCGCGGCATACCACCAGTCATTCTTTTCTTTTACATTATTAGCCACATCATGTGCAGAAATAACCAATGCCTTACCATCGCCCAAATAAGCCACGCCAAGCTGATTGTCACCACCTCGCTGTGCACTGATATTGAAGAAATAATCCTTATCCAATGACTGCTCGCCATCTTTTATACGGAAGAAACCGGTAGGTAGATGAGGCTTGTTCCCTCCAAGGAATGGCATCGTATAGGTCACCAGGTAAGTATACCCTTTTTCTTTAAACTGATGGAAATAGCCATTACGTGCCGGCCCTATAGGATTTGAGCGCGTGTCTTCTCCCGTAACTTTAAAATTTGTAAATGAAGGATAATCCATCGATGCGGTATAAGTTACATCAGAAACAACTTTAGTAACCAAGTTGTATAGACTATACCCTAATATCACCTTGTTTCCCTGTGGAACCATAGCATACAATCTTAACTGATGATCTTTGGGTAATGCAGAACCGGTATCAAAAGTTCCTGAAGACTTGACCACCATATTTTCAACATCAACAATAGCATATTCGTTACTACTTCGTGGGCCAAATGCGACATGAGTCTCATCTATCCAATTGTGCCACCCCAAATAATAGTTTGTCAAAGTCACCAATGGGATTGTCTTCACCGTCTTGACTACACCTCCTTCTGCACTATACTTTCCAAACTTACGGGCTTCAGGATCGAGATGATAAAAGTATTTTCCTTTTTGAAAGCGATTTTCCTGCCAAGTAAAGATACTGGTCACATCGGTTCCTTTTCCTTCAGGAGAAATTTCTCCTGTCATTAAATTCTGGAACGGCACCATAAAGACTCCCCGGTCAGTACTATAGGAAATCATGAAGTTAGGATCTTCGGGGCGAGGCTGTTCTGATCCATCATTTTTAGAATCTTTACACGAAGAGACTAATGCAACTGATAAAGCAAGCGGAACAATTAGTCCCTTTTTTAATTGAGAAAACATATGTTAAAAATTATTATTTATAAGAAATCAAATATCTTAGCTTGATGGAGAAAGAGCGTCCCGGCTTCTGTAGCTTGAAGGTGTCATAAGCTATCTCATCCGTCAAATTGCGCCCCTCAAAAGTTATATTATACTTATTACTGGCCAGTGAATAGGTCAGTGCAACATTATGAAGCCACTGAGCCGGAATATAATCCTTGGTCGACTTATCGGCCAACTTAGACCAACTGAGTGAATAATCATTAATAAACTGTAGATAATAGTTTAGGTAAAGGTTACCGTCTCCTATACCAAATGGTCTATTAATAAAAGTGCTGAAATCAGCATTACCGTATAACCACGGTTCATTCGGCGTACGGTTTTTATAGGTCAGCTTAACCCTATCCGTTCCCTTTTCGTATTTCTCTTTATCCACAGCATTATAATAACTCAGATTGAGCTGCGCACGGAATATCCCTCCTCTATATAGGTACCTTAACTCTGTATCCGCTCCATTAATCCGAATTCCTCCTTCATTGGTTGAATATCTTCTGGAACCCTGTGGGCCTTCGTAGGTTGTATTGATGATATAATCCTTAGCATCACGATAAAACACACTACCATCAAAAGAAAACTGATGATCTTCCTGGCCTACATTATAATTTAAAGAGAGATTAAAGTTATTGCTATTCTCAGGTCTTAGATTGGCGCTCGGGTCAATACTAATACCATCTCCATGTAACTCTACGAAACTTGGCAATCTATACGCTTTTTCATAGGACCCTTTTATAGCCAAACTCTCCCATATTTTATAACTCACTGCCGCACCATAACCATAATAATCTGTTGTTTTTGACACCCTACTCCCGTCTCCAACCTGGCTCTTACCCGTTATCCCATACCTCTTACCAAAAAAAGAACTGTTCAAACGCTTATCAAACATTAACTGTTGGTAATTCAAACCTGTGACCTGTTGCACCATACGATTGGTCTTATTATAATAATCATCATAAGGATCAATCTCATCATAGGCTTCCCTTTCATTACTATTGATATTGTGATTCAATGTGAATATGTGTTTTGGAGAGAGCGTATACATCAGGTTGACCTGACCAAAAAGATTATTGTTCTTCTGATGTTGCCGTGATTTACGGTCTCTTAACTCCCCTTTAGCAGGTTTACCCAAATCCA
>JAITLW010000271.1 GCA_031277715.1 Sphingobacterium sp.
GCTCACGGATATGCTCTTGAATATAGTCTAATATTTGCAACATACGGATGTCTGCCTGAGGGCTGACTCCTTTGGGTTTGATGGTTGCTATGTTTTTGGCTGCTATAACAAGGATTGCATTGACTAAATGACGGAGGAGGTCATCCCTATATACCGGTTCATACGCGGTAGCCTGACGTAGATTTTGCATCAACGTATTAACCATATTCTCATCTTCACTGTTAACAATCACAGAACCCGATAGGTGTGAGGCATGATACAATAAACATTCTATATGATCCATACTATTCCACTGATATTCGTGCACATATCGCTCACTGAAACGTATGACCATAAATTCGCAGATTCCTTTCAAATCAAAATCATGACAGTCTTTTGGGGTAATAAGAAATAAGTCTCCTACAGAGAAGGCAATCCGATTATCATTGATTGCGTAATACCCTTTTCCAGACAACACATACACGAGCTCAAAAAAGTTATACTGCCGGTCACGTAAAGGACAGGTATCTACCTTTTCATAATAAACTTCTAATGTTCTATGTGTATTTTCTCTTGACATAGGTACAAAGCTACCCAAACATACTTGAAATGTACCTGTTTTACTGTCTTTTTTCGGTCTAGTTTTGCAACACGAAAATTTAGATCAATAGAAATAATTATGCAACAAGCACTAAACGGTATCGATAATGAACTTCTGGATGCTATTTCGAATAGTCCCTTTAACCGTATTGATTATGAAGGGCTCTTGATTAATACCCCCCATAGAATCAGGGAGGAGGAGAACAATGTACTCATAAAAGAGGAGCCCCTTGCTGTGCCTGATGAACTCGACGCTAGGAATATTTCAATCCCTTCTAGAGATAAGAATAGAAATATCGGATTACGCATTTATAGGCCCAAAGGGCAACATAATTTACCTGTATATGTGTTTTTTCATGGCGGGGCTTTTATATATGGTACAGCAGAGCAATACGATTTTATGTGCTTCAAACTAGCGGTGGAAGTAGGCATCCTTATCATATCGGTAGATTATCGACTGGCTCCCGAAAATCCATTCCCGGCCGGCATGTTAGATGGTTATGATGTGCTGCTATGGCTGTCTCAATATGCTGATCAAATCGGTGGCAACAAAAACAACATGATGATTGGAGGGAGTAGTGCAGGTGCCTGTATTGCCGCATCTGTTACACTCTGGGCGAGGGATAGGAGTGAAGTCCGGTTAAAACATCAATACCTGTTATATCCGCCCATGAGCCACCTCTTAAACACGAATTCTATGCAAGTACTGGCAGATGCACCGATGCAGACACAGGAGGCGGCAACATGGATGTGGAGACATTACCTAGGGGATAAAATCACTATCCCACCACCGTATGCCGTGCCTTTGCTAGCCAATACCCTGGACAACTTGCCGGACTGCACTATGGTGGTCTGCGAATTTGACCCATTGAAAGATGAGGGTATTTTGTACGCAGAGAGATTAAAGAAACACAACGTTTTGGTCAACCTATTGGAAGTCCGTGGTGCGGTACATGCCTTTGATTTTTTTAACTGTCGTTTATCCGACGCTTTTTGCAAACAACAAGTACAGATATTCAAAAATATTTTAAATCAATGAAAAAAATAGTGGTTATAAATGGGCATCCCAATCAGGAGAGTTTTAACGCTGTTATTGCTGAAACCTACATCAAGACTGCGCTAGAGACGGGGGCCGAAGTGAGATATATTGCTATCGGTAAGCTGGACTTTGATCCAAATCTACGTTACGGTTATCAAAGGCGAATGGAACTCGAACCGGATCTGGTTCAAGCACTAGAAGATATACATTGGAGCGAGCATCAGGTATGGATTCATCCGATTTGGTGGTTAGGTATGCCAGCTATTATGAAGGGATTTCTTGACCGAGCCTTTCTTCCCGGTATTATGTTTAAGCGAAACAAGGAAGGCCAAAGCACAGGATTATTGCTTGGTAAGACGGGGCGAATTATCACGACTGCCGGGGACATGTCTTTCGAGATTTACAGCAATATCTACAGCAGTAGCGGACTGGTTCAGCTACAACAGGGAATCTTAGAATACTGTGGAGTAAAGTCTATTCAACATACATTTATTGGTCCCTTGCAAGAGTTCCATGAAGAAGACAGGAAGAAACACCTTGAAAACATAAGCCACTTGGCTTTGGAAGATGGAGGATAAAAAGGAGGTTATCAACCTCCTTCATCCCTATACTCTTCGAGCACCTCTTGAAAAGCCCTCATCGCTTTCTTTTGATAGGTATCTTGCATTCGAATAAGCATAGCAGTACGCTTTTTCTTTATATCTACAATTGGGATCGTGACCAGATCTTTGTCGAGAACCGAGGTCTGTACAAGTATACTATACCAATTTCCACTTTTCACTAATTCAAGTGCGGTCGGAATATCATTTATCTCCATGTGAAATGTCGGTTTTAACCCCTGCAGCTGGAAAGCTTGGCTAATGACATGATCGGTACTGAAGCCCTTTGTGGCCACGAGTAGCGGAAGCTTCTCCATTTCTTCCAGTGTAATACTCTTTCGCTCGGAATAGGGAGAGTGCACACTGCTGACCATCGCTAGTGGCGAGTCAAAAAGTGGATGGTAAATATAGTTTGGATTGTCTAGAGATTCATTAAACACCAGCACCATATCCATCTCCATATTCTCCAAGTCTTTTACCAGTCGATGTGAAGCACCAAAAACAGCTTCAATCCGAATATGAGGATAACGTGTTGCAAATTCTAGAACTGCCTTGCTGAATAACCGCTGTAATCCTAAGGTGACTCCAATAGTCAATGTACCCGTTTGTAGGTTGTTCAGGTCAGATAGCATGGATTTGCCGTCCTCTGATTTCTTAATACTTTGCTGTGCATACTGTGCAAATAATGCTCCAGCCTCTGTCAGTGTGACTCTTTTGCCTACCCGATTAAACAACAGGGTATCAAGCTCGATTTCAAGCTGTTTAATCTGTTGCGAAAGTGTGCTTTGTGTAATGTAGAGCTCCTTGGCCGCCTCCGTAAAATTATTGAGTTCTTTGGCTTTTAGAAAATATTTGAGCTGTCTGAGTTCCATTTTGTAATCGGTTTTAACGATTGATGATATCGAAAAATATCGTTTTGTTGATATGAAAATACATAAGAGTTTTGTAAAAGTCAAAAAACAGATATAAAAAAGAATGAAGACGATATCACTTGCGCAATGGTTTAGCTGTTTATTATTTGCCGTTGGACAAATATTACTTTGGGGCGGTTCTTATTTTCTATTGTCTGTTCTCTCGGTTTCTATCCGGGCTGAAGCAGGTTGGAGCTATCAGTTCATCTATGGTGCATTGTCATTGGCTGTTGTAGTGTCTGGTCTGATTTTGCCAAAGATTGGACAGATTATCCAGCGAGGAGCCACAGGAGAGGGGTTCTTACTTTTTGCAGGCTGGATTATGGCAACTGGCTTGCTATTATTGTCCTACTCCAATCATTATGTCAGCTTTCTATTTGCTTGGTTTATCATTGGTATCGGCATGGGGATGGGTTTGTATGATACTCTATTTGCTACGATAGCGCAACGTTACGGCAGACTAACGACCAAGGCAATTGTTCTGGTGACGCTATTGTCTTCGCTAGCGCCGTCTATATCTTGGTATGTCTTATCTGAGCTACTGACGGTATTTGACTGGCGGGAGACCTGTCAGCTCTACGCAGTACTTTTAATCCTTTTCATCACACCCATACATGCGCTGGCGTTTCGACTGGCGGGAGAGCGGAAGTCTATTGCGCTTCAACTGGAGGCACGTATCTCTGTAAAGGAGCAGGCCTATAAACCCAAACTGTTTTATATCCTAAGTGCACATTTTATCTTAGGTGCCGCATTAAGCACCTTGGTCGCTGTATTCCTGATAGAAATATTGTCAAACCAAGGGTTAGCTATGGCCGCCGTCATCACGGTGACAGCCTTTTTGGGCCCCAGCCAGTCGGGCGCGCGTCTTTTGGAATTGTTCAGTCCCAAGACATCTCCATTACGCTTATCTATGTTGTCGTCTTTACTTTTGATGGCAGCAGTGGTATTACTTCTATCTGGTATTCCGTTTGCGATTCCTGCGGTTATATTACTAGGCTTAGGAAACGGTCAGCGCTCTATTCTACGAGGGACTTTACCGTTCGCTACTTTTGGATCGGAGCAGTATGCTGTCTGGATTGGAAAACTTGGGCGATGGCCATTGGTGATCCAAGGATTGACACCCTTTTTAGGGGGATTCGTAATGCAGTACTGTGGTGTGTATTCCCTACTTTATCTAGCCTTATTATTGGCTATGGCTAATGTTGTAATGGTCTGGTTATTGAAAAAGAACGTACCGACGGGAAACTAGAAGAACGGGCTAATTCAATAAGTCATTAAGGCCTTCCTTATTAAACTTTACTAATCGTAACTAAGATATAGATTACTTCCTTCGGTTATTTTTCTGTATAAGTGTTGTTTAAGTGATTCCTATTACTGTTTTTATTTAGAGTTTAATAGGTCTAAAATCTCTTGCTCTGTTAGTATTATCGTCTTTGTATTCTCTTCACAGACTTGAAGTTCCAGGGAACTGTTGTCCAGCCAGCATGTAGCGTAGCTAGTTCCATCATCATATTGGTCCCCCAGTGTCTTGTAAAGGTTCTTAAACCTTAAGGGTAATATCTCGGGGTTGGTAAAATCACCGATTGTTACCGTAGAACAATTCATCATATCCTGCCCGTTAATTGCGATCAGGTTATTCGTCGGATTGTACATCCATTCTGTGATATACCAAAATTCATTATCACAGTCTTCATCAGATTCCTCGAGGATCCGGCATTCGCTTACAAATTTATATTCTTCCTGTTTGGTGATATTATAAATAGAATACTCCATCAGATCGTTGCCCGAGATAAAGTATTCATTGTTATTGGAATGTCTGATATACTGATAGAAGAGCCTTCCAAAGGCGTATTTAGCTGTAAATAATTCATTACCGGCTTTATCCAGCAACTTTATACGTTGACAGCTTATGGATTTACCATAGTTATGTGTGATATCATAAGAATGGTTATAGTTGTCGATGACCAATTCGATATCGTCCGTCAAATTATGACTCTCTTGTCCTATAAAATAGGGCTTTTCAAAAATGTAATTATATTGCTCAAAATAGTCGTCGTATACAATACTGTTGGCATAGTTTTTCATTCCACAAGCTTTCTCCAGCACTAAATATATTCAAAAATGAGCATAAACCCATTCCTAAATGTGATTTAGCACCTCTCTTCTTTATGCTTTCACCAACTAATTTGATAATTTTAGACCGTTCGAAAA
The DNA here is from genome assembly GCA_031277715.1 of Sphingobacterium sp. Taxonomy (GTDB): domain Bacteria; phylum Bacteroidota; class Bacteroidia; order Sphingobacteriales; family Sphingobacteriaceae; genus Sphingobacterium. The sequence continues at coordinate 5,340 of JAITLW010000271.1, forward strand.
TTAACGATTTTATCATAAGACAACATAGACATCGATGCCGCAAATACCTTTTTTACTAACAAATGAACAACGCCGCTACCTAGGCATTACAGCTGTTGAAGATTCCTGGGAGCTTGTTGCATTTTCTGATTGCTATCTATACTACGACAACGATACCATTGTAAAGCAGATCACCGTTAGTTCGGATTCCTATTATGAACGCGATTTATTAGAAGAAACCACCGAGAACAGAACGATACTTTTACCTAAAACCGCTAAGGGCAAACCTAAGAAGTTAAACCACTCCGCCATGTCATCATTTAAAGGCACAGGCGTGTACTTTAGCTTTAGTTCCACCTACTTGGCTATTTCCAATTATACTACTCAGACCACTTTTTTTGATCAACGCTTCGAAGATGGAGATCTCCATTTTTTAAAGGAATGGTTAGACAATTGGGTAAAAGAGAGTTCGGCAACCGATCTGCAGGAAATCACCGCTTTCAAAAACGCGACTCGTCTGAACTGTAAGTATAAAGAAGGTGATTTTTTCAGCTTCCGAGTTGGCCGTAGAGAATGGGGATTCGGAAGGATCTTACTCGACGTATCCAAGCTGCTAAAAGAAAAAGGAAGGAGAGAAGCAAAAAACTATGGCTTAGCGAATATGATGGGCAAACCTTTAATCGTAAAGGTATATCATAAAATAAGTAGGACCCCTGTGGCGGATCTGGACGAGTTAAGCAAAGAGAAAGCACTACCGTCCCAAGCCATTATGGACAACCACTTTTTCTATGGACAGAATGCCATTATCGGGCACAGGGCACTTGACATTGCGGAGCTGGATATGCTTATATCCTATGGGCAGAGCATAGATTACGAGGATAGAGACTGCGTTTACGTACAATATGGACTTATATTTAAAGAAACGAGCATTGCTCAATATAATAATTTTCTATCCATCGAAGGTAAAGACAATTCGGACAATCCCTATACAAACGACGGCATTGGATTTGGTTTAGAGCTGGAGTATCTGCAAGCCTGTATTGGAGACAACAGCAATAATCCCTATTGGCTGGATACAGAAAATTATGCAAGTAAATACGACTTGCGTAATCCGTTGAATAAATCGATAAAAGAAGAAGTTTTTAAGGTATTTGGCTTAGACCCGGATGGATCTTACGCCGACAATCTAGTGTTAGTACAGACAAGCTAAAATGCACCTATTCAGAATAGGAGAGGTTGTTAAGATCTTTGTCAAATAATAG
>JAITLW010000321.1 GCA_031277715.1 Sphingobacterium sp.
CTTGCGCAGCTGTGGCTTCCGGATTCATCACTTCCAAATTTTCCCGTACAGTACCCCGGAATAGTTTTCCGCCCTGTGGCACGTAAGCCATATTTATACGATGGTCCGCTGTCAATCCACATCTGCTATTCTTTGTTTCCAGCACCACCTGCCCTCCAGTCGGCGTCAACAGTCCTAATAATAAGCGGACAAATGTCGTCTTCCCTTTACCACTAGGGCCCATAATGGCTACCGATTCCCCTTTATAGACAGCCATACTAAAGTCACTTATAATACACTCCTCCTGATACTGAAAAGAGAGCTTATCCATATATATTGCCTGCAGATCCGGCAAGACTTCAGGTTTCAATTCAGGTTCTATAGCGACCTCCATAACATCCATCACGCGGTCAGTCGCTACCCGCGATCGTATCGCCAGGGGCACAAAAGCCATCAGCGTCAACACCGGTGCTTGTATACGCCCTACCAACTGCAAAAAAGCAGTCAGCGAACCAAACGTAATCAATCCGAGATGCAGACGATACAGTCCCCAGCCAAAGGCCAATAGAAACCCTGCTGATGCCAGTAGCCGGAGCAATCCGTGCGAAAACGTAGAGAAGTTGATCAAACCCATTTGCAAACCAAAAATCTTCTCCAGGCTTTTTTCGATTCTAGCCCAACGAGTAGGATATATCGACAAAGCTCTTATCAATAGCTTAAACTGTATAGTCTCCTGCACCACCTGCCCAAATTCGCTACGTGCACTTTTTAACTCTTCATTGAGCGCTTTGGTCTTTTTAAAATAGACCTTGGCTAGCCCAAACAGTAACGATACACTAAGCATTAATAACGCAAGGACAACATCAAACCAAGCTAAGAGCAGTAAAAATGAGATCAGACTCAACAGCGTTACAAAGGTCGACCATATACTCTGTCCTGCCATTTGTACCACCTCTCTAGCATCGTCCTGTATACGCAGTTGTAAATCCCCTGATGACCATTTATTTAAAAACTGCCAGGTCGCATGCAATTGCTTATCCAGCATTTTTTGTTGTGTGTTCAGGAGCATATCCAATTTCATCTGCTCATTGATCCAACCTGCAAATACCCTAAAAACAACCGACCCCAATAGGGAGAACACCATGATCCATAAATTCATGGAGAAAAAAGCTGTATTCCCCAGTACCGTCGAATCCACTACTTTTTTTGTCCACAAGACGAAGACCAAACCCAATCCAATACTCATCACCTCAAGGGTCACATAGAGCCCCAATCGAAAACGTGCTCCTAGGGTAAGAAGCCACATCCATCTCATATGCTCTATTAGTGTCCTTTGCATGTTATTTAATAAAAACGCGTGTATAGGTCTGTACCAAAGGAAAAAAAACAGATTCCATTGGTGCATAACGTCCGTATTTCAATAAATTTTTTCCTACGCGCAGCACAGAGTTCTTCCGGTTTTCTGTTCCTGCTTCTTGTCCATCCGAATAGCGTTCGTCAAAAAATCCAAAATTCCCTACCTGCAATACATCTTCCATCATCCAGTCGGCATGAACAGCCCTATCGTCTTGATAGGGTAACCACCGACGTTCTAGCCCCAGATAGCGGACCAACAGATCGTGTAGTAGAACCACCCATCGTCCTATCCCCAACCGTCTATACACCTTCTCCAAACCATAGCCTTGAATATCTTTGAAATGTACATAATACAATCGCGCTACATCACAGAGTTGTCTCAACCCCACCCCAAAAGAAAGGAGGTGCTTCAAGACATGACTCACGACCTGTACACTATTCAGGACAGGCGATAATACACGGCAGGCCACTCCTTCGACTTTGATAAACTGATCATGCTCGCGCTCTGCCGTAACAAACTCCTTCAAAAAAGGCTTTACAAAGGGATTATGCAGGTCGATCAGATTAGTATGATGATCGATTTCTAGACCTTTGTAGGAATAGCACATGCTACGTCCCGGCATATATTGAACCGTCCCCCCTTTTTGAATCACCCAATTGTTCATTTTTTCATAATCCTCTTTAGTAGAAAAATACCAGTCGATATCCCCGGCCGACCGGCGGAGCGGAGCTTCGTAATGCCGTGCTACCCCCTGTCCTTTCAATAGAACCGGACTGATCTCTAGATGATTAAAAAAATGGATTTGTTCAGCCAGACATTGATTCATCAGTTTATTATGTTGTTCGATTTTGGTCACCCGAACCAACCATTTCATCCATATGTCTGTTGGTGGCAAGTGCGTCGCATCCAAGCGTTCTACCGCATCGAAAACAAGCCCTTCTACCGTTTGGGCCACCGCCATATCATAGATTTGTTTCCACTCAACAGGCGATAGCGGGAGCTGCTCCACTGCTTCGATAGGTTTTGACCATAACCCCGATCGCAGTAAGTTAAAAAACACCGTATAAATGCGCTCCTTACCTATCATTTCAATTTGCCATTAATCCGTTCTTGCAGAAATCCATAAAAATTGTTTCAGCGTCTTTTCCGGCTGTTTCCCGTGACACCTCATAATGAGCGCACAATAAGTCCGTTATGAGTTCTACCGTGACCTCCTTACCTTCGAGCTCTTTCCACAAAAAAGCAGAAGTCGTATTCAGCGTAAACACCGTTGACATATCCACCATTTCCTGACCTGGATCCACCACGACGTAGTGAGTCCCTATTTCCCTTAAAATCAAATCTTTTCTCAGCTTCATAAAAACTTCTTTTTAATGCTATAGTTCAAATACCAGCATGCGCCCAATAAACATCGCCCAAACAGCTGCAGTCTGCTTCCTGCAAAGCCTAGCGGCAGACACAGCTCTCCACGAAAAGCTGCACCTACCGTAGCGATAGCTTTATCTTTACGGACTTTTTCTACTTGTAGTTTATTTCCATCACCTGCTAGGTAAAAGAAATCTGAACTAATCCATACAATACGATGCAACACATATTTTCCTTCATGCTTTGCCAGTATTATATCTCCTTTTTTTTCTATAGGTAGATGTCCTTTTTCTAGAATGACTATGTCTCCATCGTTTAAAACAGGGTTCATGCTATTTCCCCTCACCGCGATCTTCACCTTTTTTCCCTGTTCTAATGCCACTTCCACATTTTTCAGAAAATGATCGTTCTTGCAAACGATTTTCTTCTTTGTCTGTTCCATAAATTGGCCATTATTTATTAAACATTGTTTTTCGATAAAAGTTTGCAATAAATTTCATTTGTTTTTGCGACCATTTTCTCCCTACGGAACAATTGGTCATAGCGCATCATGCTTCCCTCGGCTAACTGGCTATATAACAAATCATTTGAAAGTAACTTATTGATTCCAGCACTCAGTGCCGTTTCATCCGCTACAGGCACCACAATACCCGATTTCAGGTGTTGGTTTACCCAACTTACGCCAGATCCCGGGATCGCTGTCGATATCACAGGTTTACCCAGCGACATTGCCTCTAACTGAACAATGGCAAAAGCCTCATTCTTCCAGACCGAACTCAAACAGAAACAATCACAGGCCTGATAATAAGCCGCTACATCCTCGTCCGATACAAAGCCTAAAAAAGTCACCTTATCCTTTACGCCAAGTTCTTCTGCCAGCGCTTTTAGTTCGTCCATCAGAGGACCTGTTCCACCGATCACGACCTGCACATCCCCCGTTAATAAAGCGGCGGCCTTCACCAAGTATTCATACCCTTTGTAAGTGACTAACCTTCCTAATGAGAAAATGATCTTCTTCCCTTTAAATTGTTCTCTAATAGCTTCCGCTTTTTCGGGCTGTAACACAAATGGTTCTATTCCGATCGGTATATAATCACATTTAGGTTGCACCTCCCTTAGAAAGCTCGAATCTTTGACATATACCGGTGTAGTCCCCACGATCAAGTCTGATCGACGTATTAACCATGACTGCAGAGGCGCATAAAATTTCATTAATTTCTTCTGGTTCAGAATATCACTGTGCCAGTGCATAATCACCTTTCCTTTATACCCCGAGCAGTATAACGCCAGCGCCGCCATCGGATCCGGATGATGCACATGTATGATATCATACTCCTTGGCTATTCGTCTTAATGTGCTTATCATCGCCGGCGCCAACATCGTCGCTGCCAGTTTCAAATGTGTCTTTACGACAATCAACCGTGCAAAATCATTTAATTGTATCTCCCCTTCCGGATATCCCTCTGTCGAAGCACAGAGCATATCACAATAGACCTCTTCGCTCGAAAGTCCCAATGTCAGATCGTACATTACTTTTTCGACACCTCCCCGTATAGGGTAAAACTTACCGACTTGTAATATCTTCATGCTGTTCATTTAAAAGTAAATTAAATAAGGTAGACCATTCCTCCGCGACGGGTGCCGCTATCTCCCGCTCCGGCACCGGCGCCAATGCAGTCGCTTCCCCCATGATCAACTGCTCCATATACGCGGCCAAATTATCAGGCCGGTCTGGATCAAAGAAAGCTGTACAGCTACTACCGGCCGCTGTTTCCCGCGCATAGGGCAGATCAGCCAATAGCATAGGTTTTCCATAGTTTGCAAACTCCGAAATAGGCAATCCCCAACTTTCCGTCTTCGATGGGAACACCAGACAGTCTACTCCCTCATAGTAGTCAAGCAGACTTTCTTTACCTAAAAAACCGATGAAACATAATGACTCATACCTATTGCCCCATTTTTTAAAGACCCAACGGGTGTAACTATTTTCTTTTCCTGTTATGGTGATATATACTTTAAATTTTGGTAGACCTTCCTTACTGTCCAATTGCGCCACCGCCTCACAGAGACACTCAAAGTTCTTATGGCTATTAGGCGAGGCCGGAAATAGAAAAGAATAGCTTTCTCCATTACCGCCTTTATTGCTAGACGATGTATTACGGGTAGGTACAATCTGTTGTGGCCTGGCTACGATAATATCTTTGGCAGAAAAATTAAAATCTTTTGCCATAGCTTCCCTAAACCATTCCTGCTGTACCACGAGATACCGATTGGCATCGACATTAAATCCATAGATATATTTTGTAAAAAGCGAGAACAGCACAATCTTAGGCGCAAATAGTAGCTCTCTCCATTTCCATTTATAAAAGGTAAACGAGTTATGACAATATACCGCCTGCAGGTCCGCCTCTACACGGGGACTGGTGTCATGCAGTGAAAACCATAAATAAACCGGTCCTATCGTTTTACTCACCTCCTTCATCGAGACATATTCATACCATAGACGGTTTATCCAATTTTTCTTAGGCCACTGCGTTTCGATATAGGTGATATTCGGATACTCCGCCAGCTTCCTTTCATACACCAAAGCCACCACCTTATATTCCTCATTCGCCGCCAGCTCGGATAGATAATGGAGACAATTTCTAAGAATTGCCAATGGCCCAGCCTCCACAATATTGACTGCAGATATAACTATTGTCTTCATTTTATCCATTTTTTATTAAATAATTGATTGAACAGAAAAGCGAATAGAAGAGTGCATCCTATAGTTGCCAATAGATAGATATAGTCATTCGTAATAAATATAGTATTGCCTCTTAACATCGAAAATAAAGCGCCATGTAATAGATAGGTTTCATACGAAACGTTCCCTAAAAAATGCCAAACTTTTCCGTTCGGAAGCTTCACGTAACTAATTAATAGAAATAAGAATATGGCGATAAAAACATAAGAAAACAGATAGAGAAATTCGATTTTAGGAACCACAAAGACTCCTGCAAGCAATACACAGACAGGAACCAAAAATAGATTAATATACTTTTGTCTGGAGAAAGACAGGAGCTTCTCTTCGTAAACTCCATAAACCAAGCCTGTAGGAAAAGCCAAATTTGACACCCACCAGGCTCTATCAAATCCTAGTTTATAAAGACCTAAACTAACCAGTAATAGCCCTATAAAAACAAAGGCTATTTTTCTTTCCACGTTAATTTGCAGTCGGAAAACGAAGAAAAAAATAATATAAGCCAGGATAATAACATACACGAACCAAGAATAAGGCAATGGCGTTTTGCCTTGTAAAAAAAGTGCCCCTATAATATCACTCGGAAACGTTTTTTTATCCAGAAATACGACACCTAAATAGACCAAAGTAATAACTAAAAGAGGCTTAACTATTTTCCAAATTCTTTTTACCAAAAAGCCATCCATATAGCCACTCCCAACACGGAGATAGGAGCTTATCAAACCATATCCGGACAAGAAAAAGAACAGAGCAACTTTTGTTCCTCCCCAGTTCGTTATGGTCTTAAAAACAGGTATATCTGTATGAAAATTCGTATGCGAAAGAATAATCAACAAACTCAATATTCCTTTTAATACGGTAGATCTATCTCTTGTTAAAGAAAACACATTTCTTCTACACAAGGTGAGAGATAGTGTGTAGAGTATGATTATTAAAGCCAACAATGAATACGAATTCATAACACAAAAAAGCTTACTAAGTGATTATTTTTATTCTTCATTTTCGTTCCTTCAGAACTTCACAGAACACATTTTCCCAATGCTCCATTACCACTTTTTCTGAAAACCGCATCGACATAATTTTAGCTGCTTCTCCCATTTCCCGCCGTAAGCTGTCGCTACCTAATAGCTCTCGCAACCTTTCTCCAAACTTGATCTGATCTCCTTGCTCAACCCAATAGCCATTCCAACCTTGTTCTATAATATCTCTTGGTCCACATTTACAAGCATAAGACAATAGCGGCAAACCACAAGCCTGTGCCTCCAGCAATGCCATTGGCAAGCCTTCATAGCGCGAAGTCATCAAATAAACAGCGCTTCCTAAGTACACCTCTTCAATGTTTTTAGTTGGCTTGTATAGCTGTATCACATTCTTCATATTTAACCTCTCAATTAGCATCTGTAAATCCGATTCTAGCTTCCCCTCTCCGTATATATGGAGGCGCCAGTCCGGAAATACAGGCTGTGCCATAGCCCATATCTTAATCAGATCATCAAATCCTTTTTGATAATCCAATCTACCTATCGCCACGGCAACCTTTTTATCTAGATTAGAGACTTCTTTGGGGGAGAAACTATTAGCGTTTGGTATCACTTCAATATTTCTCAAGCTCCCCCAGTAGTGTTTATCTTCTTCGGTCAATACAATGAATCGATCATATTTCTGAGCCAAATAAACATCCCTTTTACTTCTCAGCTGATCGATAATCCCCCATACTCCTTTTCGTCCATACTGTACTCTTTTATATCTCGAAAAGTGAATTTCTAAAAGCTTCTTACTGCCATCCTTGATTTTATGTAAAAAAGACACGTCATGATCAAACATACTAATCACGATATCGCCCTTTAGCTCTTTCAATACAGTTTCAAGCTTACTTTTATGGAGACATTGCTTCTTTCGATAAGCCATAACTTTAGAAACTACCCCCAGCCCTTGTATGCTATCATAATTGATATTCAAATCGATCTGCGCTACAGCTTCATTTAAATCAAAATAAGGCTTTCTACTCTTTTGATCTGTGGTGACAATAATCACTTGATGTCCCACACTTGCTAAATAATTGGCTTTATTGGTCAACACCCGCTCCATTCCCCCGGCATTATATAGCCCTGCTATGTTATAGATAATCTTCATCACACATTCATTTTAAAAAGTGACTTACCTCGACTATTATCCAAGAAATAAAAAAAAGCAAAAATCTGAAAGATGTCCGTAGATACCTTAATCCAAATTAAAAAGGCCAAGACAATAAAGGCGACAAAGAGCAGTACATATTCGGAAAAGAAGCAAGAAAAAACATAAGCTTGATACAAAAAAAACAAAACCAAGACTGAAAATCCAATCAGTCCATTGTACAGTATTAGTCTACAATAGCCAATATCCGTTCCATACACCCAATTATCATATAAGCCAGTTCCTATCAGCCATTCCTGCGTTGTTTCGGGCCATATCCACATGGTCCTATTCAGCTTATCAGTCGACCCTGTCCGCCACTCTCCTCTTTCAAAGAAGTTAAAAAAACCTTCGAAAGCGAAACGAAAATATTCTTCATAAACTTTATCTGTCTTATATAGAAAGACAGATACCGCACTAAAAAAAAATAAAAGAAGGATAAAGTACTTAAACACCACCGATCGCTGCTCAGCTCCGGTTAGCATTTTAACAATAAGAAAAACCAGGCCCATGATAACACCTAATATGGTAGTTCTAGATATAATATTGCCAATAACACTAATAATAAAAAAAGCCAATAACATTAAAAATGCATATCCTCTTATCTTACCATCATCTTCAGACGAAAAAATAACTGCAGGTATCATAATCAAAACCATTGAAAAGCGCACCCCTGCAGAATCCAATGCTACACCTACACCGTACAATCGGTTTACATCTGTAAAAAACTCCTGCCCCTGATCAACGTACCGATCGACAAACAACTTCAGTGCAGGGTATTTATCAATCCCTAGTGCTAAAAGACACTGTACCACACAAACTATTGCCAGATAATTAACAAGCAAATTGAGAGTTGCTTTTCCATGTAAAGTACGGATCAACCAACAAACTGCATAAGAAGCAAAAAGCCAGGTGAAGAAACTTATAAAATACGTTGCATAGGAATAATCGGCAGTATAGTTTACATCAGCAGCGATGAAACCAACTACACAAAACATACTCACGATTATCATAGCTCCCCATATTTCCTTTGGTAGTGTAAATTCACCTTGCTTTATCGTATCATATAGAAAAAGTAGAACTCCTAATCCCGCAAAAATAATTTTCGAATTTATAGCCTTTGGGAGAAAAGTAAAGCTAATCGAAAAAAAAGCGGCGCTAACCACAATCCCCATTAAAACATACAATATCACCTTCCTCATACTTCTCCCTATTTATACAAAATACCGTAATACATTTTTACCACTGCCACATAATGTAGCTTTATCACCCAATACATATTGTTATAATTTGCTGCCATTTGTAAATACGATAAGCGTCTCGGTATAATCTTTCTATTAAAAAACCTTTTATTTACTTCAGGAAACCATTCACGCCATATCTCCACATCAGCTTTATTACCGGTAACCAGCAATGGCAATTTAACGTTCAACTTCAAACAATCTAACCAACGTTCTGTCAAGCTTTTATAAGCTGTACCTACCAAATAGTTGTTCACCTCCTGTATATTGTTTGTTACTTGTTCTCTATGTCCCTCTGTATATGTTTTTGTTAAGGATTCCTCATTAGACTGTCCATAATGATATACTGCATCATTCAAATAAACAACCTTTCCAGCCCGACCAAACAACTTAAACATCACCAACATATCCTCTCCCATATTCATTCCTTCCACAAACCTAATTTTGTGATCAACGTATAAGTTTCTCTTGACCAAAAACAGCCATAGATTCCATCTCATCCGACCTGTCATCATTAAAAACAACGCTTCTTCTGCTTTAT
>JAITLW010000017.1 GCA_031277715.1 Sphingobacterium sp.
TTTGCGCAAACTTTTCAAAGTCCCATATGTTCTATTTATATAACAATAGATACAAGCTATGGATAAATTAAAAAAATTCGAGTTGATGGAAAAAATAACACGGGAGCTGGAAGACTTACGCAATAGTCAACAAGCCGTGTTGGAGAAAATCGGGAAAATCGAAGTCGACAACATCGAACTTGGAGACAAAATGATCGAATCCAAAGTGCCGGACATCTATCAGCGGACAGCGCAAAACGCTGATGCTATTCGTGAAATCCTAGAGGATTTCCAGCAAAAAACAGAAGAGTTCGGAGATAAAAACAATGTGGACAAGCTCAAAGAGCAAGATGCCATAAACAAACTTAAATAACGCAAAAAGGACGATTTCTATAGTAGAAATCGCCCTTTTTATTACTTCCTTAATTAGGAAAACAAAACTTACCAGATAACAATACGTTTGTCTTTAGGAACATACATTTTGTCTCCTGCTTTGGTACCCCAAGCATCGTGAAAACCATCCAAGTTAATGATTGGTCCAAATGCACGATACTGCGCTGGAGAATGAGGATCTGTTTTCACTTGATTGACAACAAATTCATCCGTTGTCTTGGTACGCCAAATCGTAGCCCAAGACAAGAAAAAGCGTTGCTCTGGTGTGAAGCCATCGATTTTACCCGGATTGCCTTTATCTTTAAGATACATTTTCATGGCATCAAAAGCTACAGATGAACCTCCCAAATCTCCAATATTCTCACCCAGTGTAAATCTACCATTAACAAATACTCCCGGTACAGGCTCATAAGACTCAAACTGAGCTACCAATGCATTTGCCGCAGCATCAAATTTTGCCTTATCGTCTGCGGTCCACCAGTTGTTTAAGTTACCATTACCGTCATATTGAGAACCTGAATCGTCAAAGCCATGAGATAATTCGTGGCCTATAACCGCACCTATACCACCGAAATTAACAGCGGCGTCAGCTTTATAATCGTAGAATGGACGTTGAAGAATAGCCGCAGGGAATACAATTTCATTATACAATGGGCTATAATACGCATTGACTGTCTGTGGGCTCATACCCCACTCCGTTTTATCAACCGGTTTACCTTGCTTCGCTAAGTTTTGCTCAAAAGCCCAAATATGAATATTCCGAATGTTGTCGGGAAGTGAGCTTCCAACATTCAATTTAGAATAGTCTTTCCATTTGTCTGGATAACCGATCTTCACATTGAATTTGGCTAACTTTTCTAAAGCTTTCTCCTTCGTAACCGGAGACATCCAAGCTAGATTATTGATATGCACTTCAAACGACTTGATCAAGTAGCTAACAAGCTCTTCGCAAGCTGCCTTTGCATCCTCTGGGAAGTGTTCCTTTACGTAAAGCTTACCCAACAGTTCTCCAGCAGTTTCGTTCACAAATTCTAAACCTCTTTTATCCAAAGTCCGCTGTTCTTTCTGCCCTTTCAATTTACGACCGAAGAAATCAAATGCTAGCTCATCCAGCTCTTGTGTTAAATAACCAGTAGCATCGTTCATCACATGAAACTTCAGATACTCTTTAATGATGGGAACATTTTTCTGGTTAACTATTTTATCTAGATTTTGAAAATAGTTCAATTCACCAATGATAACTGTATCTGCTTTAAATCCCATTTTGGTCAAATAGGCTGCTACATCAACATTCTTTACCATCTTCCCTAAATCTTTGACCGCAACAGGATTGTAACGCTTTTGAGCATCGCGAGATTCCTCGATGGTTTTCAAATAAGAAGCAATGGATTTCTCAAAAGCTACAATTTTTGGTCCCTTCAAATCGCGCGTAAGCTGTCCTGTTTTGGCATATAAAGCCGAAATATAGTTAGAATAATCACCTAGCGTCTGTGTATTCTTTTCATCTACTTTTTGATAATAAGAACGGCCAAGACCTAGTCCACCACCTCCTAAATAAACGGCATTGGCACTAGAATTCTTCATATGAGCGCTTACATAGCCCCCATAGAAAGGATTACCGCCTTCTTTACCGTACGTTGAGAAATAAGCTGTTAAGTCTTTTAGATCTTTGATCTCATCGATTCGCTTAAGTTGCTCTTGAATAGGCTGTAACCCTTGCTTATTACGCGTATCAAAGTCTATAAAAGACTTGTAAAGATCTGCGATTTTCTGTCCATCACTCCCTTTTTCAAAGTGTGAATTCAACGAACCTTTTAAGATATTCAATACAGCTACATCTGTATTTTCGCGCAATTCGTCAAATGATCCCCAACGTGCTTTGTCCGATGGAATCTCGACCGATTTCATCCAATTCCCATTGACATAGTTGTAAAAATCATCCTGAGGTCTGACATTCTTGTCCATCAGAGATAGGTCTATAGCTTGATGCTGCTGCGCAAATGTCGCAGTAGCACTCGCCAAAACCGCTGTAAGTACAATTAGCTTGTTCATTATGTATTTAATTTATCTTTTAAGAGTGATTCCAAGGAATCGAAATAGAATAAACCACTCAACTACCAGTGAAAGTGTTCGCAAACTATCCGGAGAATAACGGATTCTGTTCGTTACATTTGTATAGGGTATAACCGTGACGGGTTTATATCTATGCAAACATAACAAATCATCGGTAAATTATTAGGTAACTATTGTATAAATGTATATAGAAATTGAAGGTAAAACCTATTACATCAGTATACGGGACGCTGAAAAAAACGTCACTATTATTGGTCAGAAGGATGGTATTACCCAACTCGCTGTAGCCGCACAGCTGTCAGAGGGAGAATTGATTACTTACCTCAAAAGTACGTCATTCCAAAAAATAGTAAAATCAGAGCAACCTTCTAAATTGGAAGAAGCGGCAACGATAGCTATGTTCGACACTACATTTACCCTAATAATCCAAAAAGAATTATTAACGCCCTATATCACTGGAAAATCCCTCTACACAAACCTCAATCCGAAGAGTAAAGCTGGACTGGCTACTCTCCTTGAGCAGATCTTAATACAGGAATTAAAACAACAAATAAGCTTTTGGGAAGAAAAATTAGGGGTATTAATCGACAGTATTAATATCCGTAAATTAAAAACAAATTTCCATACTGTTTGTAGTAACAGTAGTCGTTTGACCTTTGATAAAAATCTTATTTACAGATCAAGAGAGTTTCTAGCCTACCTATGTGCAGTTGCAGTTTTTGACTATATACAAATGGAAGAATCAATACGGGAACAACTGGCTAATAAATACATAAAAGATTGGAAGCACCATCAAAAGGTATTCCTTTATGAACTAACACAGCACGTAAATAGATAATATGAATATCCCCTATCGCTTTAAGCTCAACACATCATCATTTGCCTATTATTGGACAGAGGGTTTAGGCAAGGAGTTATTGAATAAGCTAGGGCGCACACCGGATATAGATCAAGCTAAGCAATTTATTCCCTTGCTCTATCAATGGGACAATAAGGCGGATGATATTATACACGACCTATATGCTAAAATTGGTATTCTAGCAGCAAACAAATCCCTGTTCAACTATATTGACGAGCGACCTTTGGCTTCGGATGAATCGACGGTCTGGAATAATTTTTTCAAGGATATCGATTTAAATCCAGATTGGCTGGACTGGAATAAAATACAAAAAGGAAGCGAGCTGTGCCGAAGACCGGGACTGACCTCGCTCATCGTCCTTCGCGATTACTGCCTCATGGGTGGCTATGAATCCGCAGCAATCAATAAACCTCTGATATATACTGGTGCCCTAAAAAAAGGGGCTGTAAAGCGCTTGGTGGATACCGTAGAGTTCTGGGTACAGATCACGAAACAAAGCGGCTTAGAAAAAGGAAGCGAGGGGCTTAAGCAGGTATTTCTCACCCGGATGATACATGCCTACTCCAGGGTACACATCCTGCAGAAATCCGATTGGGATACCGAAAAATGGGGAGTACCTATTAATAGTTGGGATATGCTCGCAACAAATCTAGGCTTCTCCCTGGTATTTATGGTCGGTCTTCATCGCATGGGCATACAGATCTCTCCCGAAGAGAAAGAAGGTGTTTTCCATTTTTGGAAATACATTGGATACCTACTCGGTATCCCCTTGGAATTATTGCCGGATAATGAAGAAGAGGCCATCGAAGCATTGTACTATTGGACCATGACCCAACGAGAGGGAGATGCAGACACGCAATTACTGGCCTCTGCACTAAAGGAAGAACCTGTAATGGCCCACTACCCAACAAACCCACTAATGCGAAAGATGATGCGGGAGATACACTTGTTCTATAACCACTACCTCCTAGGGGAGTATTCGTGCCGGCTACTGGGCCTGCCATCAACAACTATTGGTCGGTTTGGTATTATCAATGTATGGCGGACCAAAAAGCAAGAAATGAAAATAGGAAATGAAGTGAACAGGCAAAAAGCGATACTGGATGGTGGAAATGAACAGGAAAATATCCGCCAGATCTATCAAAAATATAATCGATAAAACTTTTATGATCCACTGACTGGCGGATCAGCAACGGAGATTATTGTTCTTGATAAACTCTAAAACATACGTTTAAAAAAAGAGGTACAAACCTATGTTTGCACCTCTTTACTTTATGCTATTAATGCTTATTTAGATTGCGCTTCGGGCAACAAAATAAACTTGAAGAGGCGATCTGATTTTAAGTATTTGTTCGCTACTTCTTTGACAGACTGAATAGACACTTTATTCAACTCATCCATATACCGAAGTACATAGGTCGGGTCTTCATTAAGCTGGTAGGCTCCAGAAATCTGTCCTAACCAAAATCCATTCTCACGCAATTGTAATTCCAACTGGCGTTTTTGCTCGATTACAAATTTATCAAGATCAATCTGACTCGGACCATCCGCTTTTATCTTATTGACTTCGTCAATTGCAGAAGCAATCAACGATTCATATTTGTCAACGCTTGTACCGAATCCAATGCTAAAGCTGTAACGTCCTCTTGGATATTTACTTGAAGAAGCACTCGCTCCTGTACCGTAAACACCGCTTTCATCTTCACGTAAACGTTCCAATAACTTGATGGATAATACACTCTCTAATGCGTCAAAATCTAAATTCTCTTTTTCAGAGTAGTTGTAGTCTCCGTAATAAGTCATCTGCACCTGAGCCTTAGCTTCCTTGCCTTTACGAACAATTTTCTCTACACCTTTAGCTGGCTCGACGATACCTAAATCCTTAGCCTGCTCTTTTCTTCCAAGATTTGGTAACGCCGCAAGATAGTTTTCTAAGTAAGGCTTAATCTCCTCCTCCGTAAAAGAACCTACTATGGTGAAGGTGAAATCAGAAGCATCCGCAAAACGTTCTTTAAAGATTTCTAGCGCACGTTTTTGATTAATTCCTTTAATCTGATCTGCCGTAGGAATGGTTCTACGTACATTATCTTTGTACAATGTTTTGGTTCTAACATCAGAAAATACAAACCCAGGATCATCTTCTCTGTTCTCCATAGATGATAAGGTACGTGCTATTCCGCTTTGGAAAATATCATCATCTAATCTCGGTGCAGTAAAGTAACCATAGATCATCTCGAAAGCAGTCTTTAAGCCCTCTTTGTCGGAAGATCCTGAAAATCCTTCAGAGCGCTCAGATAGATAAGGAGAAATATTCGCATTCTTTCCCGTCAGATATTTTCTCAATTCTATAGAGTTCAACTGTCCTACCCCAGAGCCATTAACAAATGCTGCTGCATTTGAAGCTGTAAGATATTCCGCATCACTATATAAAGAGGTACCTCCTGGACTAAATGCAGAAATCAAAATCTGATCATTTTTAAAAGTAGTAGGTTTCAACAATACCTTCACCCCATTACTAAGGATAAGCTCCTTGGTTTGGATTGCTGCGATATCTGTTGTTGACTTAATAGTTCCTTTCACAGGCTGTTTCGCCAAAAGTGGCAATTCGGAGACTTTATCTACGTAAGCTGTTAACTGCTCTTGATCCACTTCGTTCAACCAAGCGTTAACCTGTGATTCCTGAGGAAGGTTAGCTTTATCTTTCTCCGGCCCCATAATAACGATATCTCTATTGTTATCCACGTAAAAACGTCTTCCGATAGCTTCGACTTCTTTTAAAGTCAAAGTCGGCAACAATTGCTTAGTGATCTGGTAACGGTCTTCATTGCTCAATGCAGGTTCATCATTAAGGAAGTGCTGTAAGTAGGTGCTTACATAAGCATCTGATTTCTTCTTATCACGTTCTTTATAAGATGTCTCGTTACTCTTTACGAATGCAGTCATCGTCCGCTGAAACTCAGACTCTGTAAATCCAAATTTTTGGAAACGATCAAGCTCACGCATCGTCGCCTTTAGACCTTCTTCAAACATCCCTGGCTTAGCAGCAAAAGATATCGATAGATTATCTAGCCCTCCGAATAGGGAGCTGATACTTATACCTGATTGCAAGAATGGTGGATTAGGCTGTTGACTTATTTCTCTAAGACGGGAGCCAATCATGCTATTGAATAGACTCTTCATCAAAGAAGTTCTGTAGTCACCTACTGTGCTAACTTTTTCCTCTGGATGTTTGATGATAATCTGACCTACGGTAGAAGGCATCTCCGGGTCAGTTACAATTAGAAACTGATTCTTGTTTAGCAATGGTACGGAATGTTCTGTACGTTTGACCGGATTCTTAGGTGTTTTCATATCCGAAAAAAGTCGGATTACCTCTTGCTCCATCACCTTAGCGTCGATATCCCCTACAATAATAATCGATTGTAGATCTGGTCTATACCATCTTGCGTGAAAATCGCGTATCAATTTGGGATCGAAATTCATGACCACATTTTCGGTACCGATAGGTAGGCGTTGAGAATACAAAGAGCCATTCAACAATACAGGCAAAAACTGGTCTTGCATACGTTGCGAAGCACCTCTACCACCACGCATCTCCTCCATGATAATACCACGCTCCTTATTGATCTCCTCCGTGACCAACAAAGCGTCCTGTGCCCAGTCGCGCATCACCTGCAACCCGTTCTTTAATAATTCCGGATCATCGGAAGGAATTGGCAATTGATAAACCGTCTCCTCAAAACTTGTATATGCATTTAAATCAGATCCAAAGCGTACACCTGCTTTCTGCAAATAATTAACCAGGTCATTCTTTGGGAAGTGTTTCAATCCATTTAAGTTCATATGCTCTAAAAAGTGAGCCAAACCACGTTCTTCCTCTGTTTCTAGGATTGATCCAACTTTGACACCAAGATACATTGTAACCCGCTTCTCAGGCTCCGCGTTCTTGAGGATGTAATACTTAAATCCATTTTTCAGCTGACCTACAGTAACGTTATTATCAAAAGGCAATTTATCTTGCCATTTTAAACTATCTTGCGCTAAAATCGTTTTTGCCTCATGCGCTA
>JAITLW010000032.1 GCA_031277715.1 Sphingobacterium sp.
GCACCAATGAAACTGTCGATATTTCCGTAGACGGGGAAGCTCCTATCTTACAGCAAAAAGGAAGCATCGCGATTAATGCCAATTACTACCACACCGCTGGATTCAATACGAGCCAAGGAACCATTTCAGGTACAACCGCTCCTCCTTATGACAACTACGGAAGCCAAGCCCGCTTTCGCTACCGATTCAATGATAACAATCGGCTATCAGTTAGTGGACGTTACGGCTTAAGACGTAGTTTCATGTCTAAAGACTTCGGTGTAAAGTTCAAAACCGAAGACGTCCTTGATGAAAGTGACGTCAATCTATCAGCCAATTTCGACCATAAATTTAACGATCGTTGGCGCAGTATGACCAGGTATTATTTTACGCATTACGACGCGGACATGAGCGTTATGCTCACTCAGGGCGATAGCATCAGCCAGACGAAGTTTAAACAACTGCTCAATCGCCTAGAACAACAAATAACCTATACCATTCCTGGTGTATTGGATGTCATCACCGGTGTTGGTGGTACTATCGAGCAAATCAACCAAAACATCCTTTCCAGTGACAATAAGATCAATAGCTATTTTGGTTACACCCAAGCAAACTGGACTCCTATCCCAAAAATAGAAGTTACTGGAGGGGTGCGTTATGACCATATTGTCAATTACGGCTGGCGACTAGATCCTTCTATGGCTTTACAATATAAAATATCATCCGCTTTCACAGCGAAAGTGGCTTACGGTACTGCATTTAAAGCGCCAGATATGCGTAAACTGTATCAAGTATTCTACAATCCTGCTTATAACTATATGATGGTTGGTAGTGCTGTACTACGCAACACTATCAATCAGCTTCGGGAAGAGGGTAAAGTGAGTCAATATGAGTTGGAAGGCGTATACGACGAAATTAAAGGACTATCACTGAATGCCGAAATGAGCAAGTCTTATAATGCCAGTCTAACATTTGAAAACCCCAACAAGACTGTTCGTATCGAAGGTAGTATTTTCTATCACAACATCACCAACCAGATTAATCCCGTATTAATCGGCAAAGATATTCAAGGAGGGCTTATTTATGCTTATCGCAACTTTGCCAAAGCGTACTATCAAGGTGCAGAAGTTGCATTATCTTATACTCCCTTTCCCCAGCTACAAATTAGTGGAGGTTACCAATACCTAGAAGCCAAAGACCGCACTATTATGGATGAGATCAGAGAAGGAGGAAAGTATTTCAAACCGTTATTCGATCCCAGTACTGGCTATGTAAACCATAGTCCTTCCAAATCCGACTACTGGGGTATAGAGAACCGTTCCGCACATATGTTTAACGGCAGAATATTCTATACTTACCGTCCTTTAGACCTTAGTGCAAACGTACGGGTAAACTATCGTGGCAAATACCCTTTTAGTGATAAGAACAATAACGGTTATATGGACCGTTTTGACACGTTCGTTAGAGGTCATTACCTCGTGAATGCTGGATTAGAGAAGAAAATGCCCAAACAACGCATTTCAATAAGAGTGACTGCCGAAAACTTACTTAATTTCGTAGATCAAAAAGTGCCGTCACAACCTGGTAGATTATTCTTTGTAGGCCTATCCTATCATTTATACAACAATATATAAAACGCTATGAACCGTAACTTTTTATACGTTGTCACTTCACTGCTATGCGCTGCTGTTGTTTTGGTCAACTGTTCCAAAAACAATGCCGTACCCGATAAAACGGAGCCTGACCACGAGAAAGAAAGTCGATCTTTACGCGAGCACTACAGCGACAGTCCTGATAAATGGCCAGAAGCAAACTGGTATGAAGGAATCATAAAAAAGGAACTATCTTCTTTACCCACCAACCCCAATCATGACACACCAGCGTTGTTAGCTTTAGGCAAAGTACTTTTTTTTGACAATAGATTAGGAAACCGCAATAACTCGTGTGCTTCTTGCCACAGCCCAGAAATTTTTTGGATAGACCGTGTTCCTGTCGCCTCCGGAGGGGGCAACAGGAACACCCCCAACATGGAGAATGTATGGTACCTGGACGGGCACTTAATGCTCGATGGCCGCGCCACAACTTTTGCACAACAGATTACCATTGCTATCGAATCTCCACACGAGATGGCAGGAAAAGTTTCGGATCTTCCTAGCCGATTACTAAACATCGACGGATATAAGCCACTATTTACCGCTGCATTTGGAGATTACAATATTACGGAGGCACGTACCTTACAAGCAATTGCTGCCTATGCAAAAAGCATAAGCAGCAATAAAACACCTTTTGATCTATTTTTAGAAGGGCAACACCAGGCACTGACCGATCAACAGATTGAAGGTCTGCACCTATTCCGTACCAAGGCCGCTTGCATCAATTGCCATAATGGACCTTTTTTTACAGATCTCTCTTACCATAATTTAGGAAACTCCCTCGATCCTCAAAGACAAGTAGATTATGGACGGTCAGACTTTACCCAAAAATATACCGACTGGGGCAAATTCAGGACACCAGGTTTACGAAACGTTGCCTTTACAGCACCTTATATGCACAATGGTTCAGTGGCTTCCCTTGATGATATGATCGATCTCCTAATAGACGGGATGCCCCAATTAAATGGACAGAAAGTCACTGGTACATTATCTCCACATATCAAAAAGCTCAATCTGACTTATGACGAACGAAATGCCTTGATTGCATTTATAAATGCATTGAGCAGTAAAAGACCACAGGTCGAGAAACCAACATTACCCAATTAACTCTATATTAAATTCAAACTTCAACCTTGAGACTCGCGATACTAGAATGATAAAATATTATTTCTCCACCTACCTTTTATGTTGCATGACTTTAGCTGTCTACGCACAGACCGGTCGTATCATTGGTACAATTTCTACCGAAAAAGGGATTAAAATACATGGAGCTGTAATTTCACTGGAGCCTGACAAGCACATCGTACAGTCCAATTCCAATGGCACCTTTGTCATCAAAAACCTCTATCCGGGCACCTATTACATGCGCATCGAACATACTGGCTATACCTCTCATACAGATACCGTAGTTATTAGTGCTGGTCAGACTGCTACCAAGAGTATCATACTTGCCGATCGCGCAACAGTTATTGATGAGGTCCGTATTCAACAGTCTGTTACCGAGCAAACATCCCCTGACCAGCTGCTCAAGCTAAGCCGCTCGGCCATGCCGGTACAGGTTATCAGTAGACAGGCCATTGAACAAATGGGCAGCCGTCGTCTGGATGAAGTTCTTAAAGAACAGACTGGTATCGCCATTGTCAACAATGTGTCTGGAGGAAGCCGTTCTGTCGGTGTACAAATCCAGGGCTTCGGTAGCGAATACGTTATGGTTCTGATCGATGGTCAGCCCATGATAGGCCGTAACAACGGCAACTTTGACCTATCCCGTATCAGTGTGGCCAATATCGAGCGCATAGAGATCATCAAGGGAGCCTCCTCCTGTCTTTTTGGAAGCGATGCCCTTGGTGGCGCCATCAATATCATTACACGGTACGGCGCCATCGAGCCGCAGAGCCAACTCTCCTTACTCTATGGCAGTCTAAATCTCTTAGATGTCACCCTCGATGCCGAGACACCTTTTGCCCAGCAGCGTGGCTCCGTGCACCTCAGTACCAACTATTACCGTACCGACGGATTCAATACCAATCCCTATTTACAGTCCGGTCAATCCAGCCCTCCCTACAGCAACTTTGATACACAAGCCCGAATACGTTATCAGATGGCAAAAAAAACCTACATCGGAACCAGCTTTCGGTATGGTTCGCGCACATCAGACATGTCCAAAAATTGGGATAGCCAATGGCAGGGACAGGACAAGCAGAACGAGTACGACATCAACTACACCCTGAGCCTCGAACATACCTTTCGGTCCGATGTACGCAGTATCAGCCGTTACTACCTTTCCCATTACAACGTAGATCAATTCACCAAATGGCAGGGCCAAAACAGCAATAAAAGCGAACTTCAGTTTGCACAGACAGTACACCGTTATGAACAGCAGTTCGCCAAAAACTACCGTAGCGGATTCAATCTTACCGCAGGACTCGGTGGTAGTATCGAGCATATGCAGGATGAGACCATCGGGAATATCCCCAATCTTACCACCCTGTTTGCATACCTACAGGGCGACAAACGTATTGCTGAGCGCCTCGATCTACGCGGTGGGTTACGCTATGACCATACTGGTTCCTATGGAGGGAGACTCAACCCCAGTGCTGGCTTACAATACTACCTCAACGAAAAACTCTCTTTCAAAGCGGGTATAGGCTCTGGATTCAAAGCTCCGGATTTCCGCATGCGCTACCTCGTCTTTTTCAATCCAGCGGCCAATTACCTCGTCATTGGCAATGAGGTTCTAAAAGAAACTCTGACACAGATGCAGCAAAAAGGGGATATCAGCGAAATCTTCCGGATAGCGGACCGCCTCGACCAGAACCTCAAGCCCGAGCAAAGCATCTCTTTTAATCTGGGGACACAATGGAAAGCCAACTCCAAGCTTACCCTAGAGGCAGGTATTTTCCTACATCATCTACGCAATCAGATAGATCCCATACCTGTAGCCACCGGCACCAAGATAAGCCAGCTCTATAGTTATCAGAATCTACCAAAAGTCGTAAACAAAGGACTGGAAGCCAACATGCAATGGCAACCCCTCGACAAACTGCAACTACAACTGGGCTATCAATACCTTATTGCCAAAGACAGAAGCGTCACAGACAGTATACAGGCGGGCAACTGGCCTTACAACCAAAACCTCCATGATCCCAAGACAGGACAATCGTTTTCCCCCCGCACCAAGGATTACTGGGGGATGATCAACCGTTCCAGGCACATGCTCAACGCACAGCTATTTTACACCTACACCCCATGGAACAGTAGTGCTTCTTTGCGAATCAACTATCGGGGCAAGTACCCATTTGCCGATTACAATGGCAATGATTTTATAGACCGGTTCGATCATTTTGTCCCCGAACACCTTTTGATAAATGCATATTTTGAAAAACGAATCTTAAAAGAACGGATGAAATTACGCTTCACCCTAGACAATATCCTTGATGTTAAACACGAACTTATGCCCGGACAAGCCGGAAGAATATTTCTAGCAGGTTTCTCTTACCGGATCAGTAGATAACAGCCCTAAAGATGCCTTTATTTTAAAGATAGATCTTCCCATAGCAAACCTTCAAACTAGCATATATAACATTCCAAATCTCTATTTATGCGTTTTCAACGTAGCTAAATCGATATTTTTTTATTAACGAAATACACAATACTTAAAAATATACCCTATATTTGATTTACCAGTTGTAATTTCTATTCTTAAAACAAGGCAATAATGGGGAATTCTGCTACAAACTATTTCAGTTGGTCTGAACAAGATTTACTTTTCGGAATACAGCGAGGAGACTATGCGGCCTTCACCGAAGTATACACCCGTTTTGTAGAAAAACTATATCTATTCTCTCAAAAAATCGAATTAGACTACGTCGACCGAGAAGACATCATCCAGGAAGTCTTCTCCTCGTTATGGTTACGCAGAGCTGATCTCCATATCGAAAACCTGAGTGCCTGGTTATATACGTCTGTCCGCAAACAAGCACTATATCAACTTCGAAAAAAGAAATATCAAGATCGCTATACACAGAGCATTATTGATTTTGTCGCCCCTTTCTATGACCCTATATTAGGAACTATTCACGAAAAACAACTACAGACCTACCTCGACAATCAGTTAAATAATCTACCTCCAAGAGCCCAGGAGATATTTCGTATGAGCCGGAATGAATACCTATCCCATAAAGAAATAGCCACCAAACTGGATATTTCGGAAAAAACCGTACGTAAACAGATCCAGAATGTCTTAAAAGTCTTTCGCTACAAACTAGGCTACAAAACCCTTGAGGGGTTGATTCTAGTCACTTTTCTATGGGAAAAAAATAATTGATTTTTTTATACTCCCTAAGTCCTACTTGTGCAACATGTATGTGATTAGGCAGTAAAATAATCGATTATGACCAAGGATAAACTCAAACAATTACTGGACAAGTATGCCGAAGGTACATGTAGTCTCAAGGAGCGACAGGTACTTGAACTATGGTTTGAACAGCAAGAATACAAAGACCAACAAAGCCTTAGCCCATCAGACAAGGCCAATCTATGGCAACAAATAGAGGCAAACACAGAAAGACATTCAAATCCCGCCCCCCTTAAGCCCAATTACTACCGCTGGGTTGCGGCGGCCGCTATTATATTGTCAGTCAGTGTAGGCTCCTACTTTCTATCTCAATACCAAGAGGCTAGAGACCCATACTCCCAGTCTGCAGATATTGCAATTCTTCCGGGAGAAAACAAAGCTGTATTAACGTTGAGTGATGGACGCCAGATTGCGCTGACCAACAACAGCGCCGAAACAGCCAAAGACCAAGGAGTCATAATAAGCAAAACTGCAACAGGCCTACTACAATATAGACTAGATCCGAATCTGACCATAGGAAAAGGTTATAACACCATTGCTACCCCACGTGGGGGACAATATGAGGTTATTCTTCCCGACGGTTCTCAAGTCACCTTAAATGCTGAATCCTCGTTACGCTTTGCCGTAGATATGCATCACCAGCCAAAGCGCATCGTAGAACTACGTGGCGAAGGCTATTTTCATGTCGCCAAGGACAGCAAACGTCCTTTTATCGTCAGATCAGACCAGCAGGAAATCCAGGTATTGGGGACTATCTTCAATCTCAACACCTACCATAGCTCTCGTCAACTCACCACCTTATTGGAAGGTTCCATATTGATCAATCAAAAACAAAAGCTTCGTCCAGGACAACAGGCTCTAGTAGAAGACAAACAAATCCACGTTTCAACAGTAGATGTCAATGATTTTGTCGACTGGAAGAACAACAGCTTTATCTTCCGCAACGAACGCCTAGCATCCATTATGGAACGTGTTGGACGATGGTATAATGTGGATTACACCTTCGAAAACAACGACTGTAGAGACATTACGTTTAATGGCGAGATATCTCGCTACGCGAAAGTAGAAGATATTCTCGAATTGCTGAAAGTAACCTCTAAGGTCAAGTTTCAGATCCAGGGCCGTGCCATTACGATACGATAGCTAGTAACCAAAAGCTTCTCAGGAAGCGACACTATTATAAAACTTATTAATGTCAATTATAAAAATCCAAAAGTAGAATTATGTGGCTTAAATCATTTAAAATGATACGAACTATAGGCATCGCTATGCTTATGCTTCAGATCTCCATATCTGCCGCCGGTCAAGGAAGCATTACGTTACGCAAACAACGTATTAAAGCCATTGACCTCATCAGAGAGATCAAGAAACAGACCGGATACAATATCCTATATTCCAACCAAATGCTCAACGACAACCGCTTTTTGAATGTAGAATTCAAGAATGCCAGTCTTCAAGAGGTAATGAAAACATTGTTACAAGATCAAAACCTATCTTATGATCAAAAAGACAATACATTATTGATTACTTCGGCATCGGAAAATGAGGGGGCCAAAACAAGACCCACGACTACCAAAATAGTACAGCAGTCCCTCAAAGGTGTGATAACTGACCAAACGGGCAAACCACTATCAGGTG
>JAITLW010000046.1 GCA_031277715.1 Sphingobacterium sp.
TCAAAAGCAATAAAAAGATTCCGTCGATGCTGATTCAGCCAATTGTCGAAAATGCCGTACATCATGGTATGAGGCACCTCCATGACAAAAAAGGTAAGATATTGATCCGGACAGCTTTAAAAGAAAAGGAAATTAGGATTGAAATTCTGGATAATGGTGTTGGTTTTGATCAGTTTCCTAAAACTGGAAATAGCAATTTCAAAAGTACTTCCTTTGGTTTAAAAGGAGTACAAGAACGGTTGCGTATGCTCAGTAGTGATGAGTCGGCAGAATCCGCTTCGCTCACAATTGACAAAAAAACTGATGAGGAAGATTTTACTGTCAGGATCACGATCACACTTCCCTTATAGGCAATTATCTCCTTATAGGCATTTTCTCTAAAAACATACTTATGCTTTTAAACTTTTAGTCGATTTTTAGAAGCGCATCCGGCAACCTTCCAAAGTTTAATGGCCTTGGAAAGAATCTCTGTTTTCAATACCTGGCTTGTCTTCATTGAATGATGTATGATATCGGACGTTTGCCCCCCTGTCAAGCACGGGGTGAGGTGTATATATGGTTGTGGTTGATATAGATGTTGATTGATCTTGCTGACGAGTGCCGAGATCTTGGTGGCGAGTTACGGTTGACCGGTTGAACAGCTGTTCCCTAATTGATTCTCCTTATTCACACTGAGTTTGCCGTCACTTACTCATTGATAGTCTGTAAAGGTTTTTTTTAAACTTAACTTTAATCTGATCGATACAATATTTTGATTCTTTTCGGTCCACTAGAAGAGAGAGGAACCAATTCATTCTTTAAACAATAAAAATTATGGAAAAATTAATTGTATTAAAAACCACAGGAAATGCGGTATTTAATGATGTTGGCACCTCATCTTCGTTAAAATTGAAAGGAGACATTCAGCTCACCTCCACAAATGGAGATTTTAAAGTTAACGGTGGATATTTAGATATGGATATGTTTGTTAATTCAAAAGAATTGCGATCATTTACCATACAAGCGATGGTCAGCCCTAATTCGATAAATGGGAATAAGCAAATGCTTATAGAGTCTGATAATTTACTGGTTTCAATTTACATTGATGAATCTGGATTTCTGACGGCAGATATAGAAACAACGGCAGAAAAGAGTCAATTAAAAAGTACGCAGAAACTCGTTGAGGGAAGCTCTCAGATGGTTCGGTTATATCGGGATGAAAGTGGCGAAACGTATTTAGAAACAGATAATCAGGTCGTAGCAAGAAAGAAAATTACCGGTGAATTTAAAGATGCTTCATCTAGTGTATTTCGAGTGGGGGCTTCATTGAAAAGTGAAAACTCGACATTTAAGGGGACAATCGGTCAGATTAATGTGAGTGCCGGTGTATCCACATTAGCTTCCATACAACAAGATTTCAAGTATTCCAGAGAATTGGAGAAGACCTTATCCGAAGCATTAAAGGGTGTTGTGTTTCATGTAAATTATGAATCTTATGAGGCTAGGAAAAAACTACAACGTGTTAAACAGATTATGAATGCGGCGGGCGTAGAAAGTTTAAGTTCACTAGGAACAATGAAATTCACTTCAAATAGAACGATACAAAAGGGCAATATATGGATTCAACCTGGTTTTATATTTAAGCCTATTGAACATTGGGCAACATTGGGCGTTGACCTGATCAAAGCTGATATGGCAACTAAACGTCGCTTGATGGCAACAGAACTGACCAATAAAAATAGCATAAACTATATAAAGATCTTGAAAGAAGGACAGCTAGACCAAAAAAAGGCAGGTTTTGGTAAGGTGAAGAAATTGAACAAAAAGCTGGCGAATGGCGAAGTAAAGGGAGCTAAGGAAAGCTTGAATATGTTCACTAAAAAAGATGGTCAGTTATTTGTTTATGATAAAAAGCTATTTACAGAAAATCTAAAAGGAAATAAACCTCAAAACTGGCAACAATTGGGAACCTTGGATTATCATTTTAACACCTTAAATATCATATCACAAAATGAAGCTATAATTATTGCTAAGAAATTGGATTTGACAAATTGTAGATTAGAAGTGTCTGCAGATGTAGATAAGCTTATAATTTTGGCAGAGGAAGTGATATGTGGTCCGAATGCAGAGATTTCATGGAGACGACCTGGAGGTTATACCCAAGGACATGCTGATGATCCATATTTAGACGGGATCCCAAATCATAATACAGCACAACGTGAATTCAATCAAGATCAACGAAGTGGGTATGCTGGAGGTTATGGAGGGAAAGGAGCCGCTGGAATAGTTGGAGCAAATGGCAGAAAGGCGCCATCCCTAGAAATGTGGGTTAAGAATATGACCAATTTACCAAATATAGATTTAAATGGAGAAGATGGCATCACAGGAGGTGTTGGTCAACGAGGAGGACGAGGAGGAAATGGGCAAGGAGGAAGTGTGGGTACATATTGGCCAATAATTAATGAATGTAAAAAAAATGCGGGAAATGGTGGTCGCGGCGGTGATGGCGGAAATGGTGGTAATATCAGCATTGGTGTATTGCAGGGTACGTTGGAACAAACGGTTAACAACAACAGCTTTCGTTGGAAAAATCAAGGAGGACAGCCAGGCCAAGGAGGAGCAGGCGCATTAGGGGGCGACGGAGGATTGGGGGGGCGAAGTGGAAATGATAAAGATTATTGTCATAATGCGCGCAATGGCGATGTTGGTGCCAACGGACAACGCGGTTATGACGGACAAGCGGGCTATAATCATGGCTTAGATGGTGTTAATGAGTTATTTCAGTTTTCTTTAGATACTTGGAATGAACAGTTAACAAGACCTTTTATTACATCTGTTAGTACATATGAGGCTTTCCCAGGAGATACAATTGTGGTAAAAGGAACTACTTTTGCGAATTCAGATAAAGTTATTTTTGATGGTTCTATAGAACTACAGCATCATATAAACGCTGATGGAAGTATGAATGTCGTTTTACCGTTAGATACTTCGGGAGGTTCTAAAGCATTATTTATACTTCGAGTAGCCGATAATTTTGAAAGCAATCGGGTAAATATTCGAATAAAACCGCAATTAGACTTATTTGCCGATCAGATGATGCCTGGAGTTTCAACAATATTGAGAGGTAGAGCATTTTTGCCGGGAGCATCGGTGCTGATTAATAATCAAAGTATTGCAGCAGAAGTGGCAGCCTCTGGCAAAGAATTAACATTTACTATGATAGGTTTTCTTAATCAAGGGAATTCATCTTTAGTTTCAGTACAGGTCAGAAATCCAGATGGTATGCTTAGTAATGAATGTAGTGTCTCTCAAGCTGGAGTTTTAGAAATACCCTATCGCTTTGGCAAAAACAACCTATCATTCCATAATCCGAATATAGGAAAGCCAAGCTTTGATACGTTTAAAAAGACATTTGGTTCAAGTGAGGTATGGCATGAATCTTTCGACCCAGTATTTGGTCATCCGATGTTAACAGCCGCTTTCTTTGTATTTTATACCTACTTTTTAAAAGGTAAAGGAGATGGAGGATTGGCAACGGGTTTCTGTACAGCAATGTCCGCTAAAGTTGCTGATAACCTTTGGACAAATAATGTGGATATTACAGGTATCCAGGAAGCAGACATCATAGAAGAACTGACTGCTATACATGGAAAGTTGTTAAGCAAAGAGTCTTTGATTCATTTTCATGATTGGGGTCGTACTTTCGCCGATAATGTAGATTATGCGATTCGTTCAATTGAGACAACTTTCCTTAGAGGCTGTGATCGGAATAATACGCCTTTATTGTTTTTTATACCAGCAGGTGAAGTGTGGGACAGTGGATATTTTGATAAACTTAGCGATTCTCATTGTTTATATCCTTATCGATTTGTATACCCAGCAGGTCATACTGGTCCTAAGCTTTCAGCAGATGCATTGAGTACCGTAAACAGCTTGGATGGCGTTAAATTATACTGCTATGATTGTAACAACGAAACCAATCCAGACTGCTTCTTAGAGTTTAGTACCGTAGATGGTAAATTAACCTATACCTATAATAAAAAGCCAGGATTCAGGCTAGACAAACAGATTACGATAGGCATTATGTCCAACGGAGCCTTTACACTTGCTGATCATGATATGCCATTTAATGGTCCGTTTGGTGTATTGGGCTTTGCAATGGACTTTATGCTGAGTCCTGCAGATATTGAGATCACCGATGAGTTAGGGTTAAAAGCAGGGCATATCAATGGAAAGATTTATAGTGAAATTCCTGGTAGTCATCCATGTTACTTAGTGCCAGGGGCATATTTACTTCCGACAGGAAAGAACTTAACACGAAAGATTAGAGGAACAGCAAGCGGTACGTATACTTTCAATAGTATTATGCCTAACGGCGCTATGATAAAATTGGAAAATATAAAAACTAACATAGGAGAGGTGGATACCATACTGGTAACTGCGGATAACTCACAAATGCGATTAACGACACAGCAAAATAAGGATATTGCTTTAACTATCAGTAGGATAGTGGACGAAGAGATTAGAGCATTAACGATTAAGGGTTTATCTTTAGCAGCAAATTTAGATATGGATATTACCATCTCGCCGGATTTAAGTGTATGTAGAATCGGAAATCATCAAGCTGTAAACCACGTTTCAGTCATAGCAAGTGTAGCTAGAGAAAAGGACAACATAAAATCAACAAATACTCAAAGTATTCCATTGCAAGTAAATAGCGATTTGTTGGTTGCGTTTAATGATTGGAAAACTACAGATTTTCAATTAAACATGGTTCCTTTTTAAAATACGTTACAGGGGTGGAAGTGAAGGGTGAAGGGTGACGGGGATGCGACGTTACTGATCACTCGTCACTGATCACTTGTACTTTTGTAGTCAAATTCGGTAAAGGAATTTATTTATGGTTCACTGATCCAAAGCTTGCATTTAGCACAAAAAAATATTCATTACCCGGTGACGGCTCGATATTTTAAGTTTAAGATGGCCAGATCGACCGCCGGTTCATATGCCGGTATAGACGAGCGGAATGGATATGAATAGGGCATAGTTGTAAATCTAAAAAAAACTCTATCAAATACATCAAAGTTTAGGTTACCATACTAAGACCACAAGAGTAGCCTCCGAGGATACTCTAAATCCTATTTGCAGCGCATAGGGCAAGAAAAGTAGGGATCTACCAAACTTCTGCTCGCTTTTCTCTATCGTCCTATTATGGTTTATAATAGAAACTTTCCTCTATCTAAATGGCGCCCCTTTTTTTACGTTTAGGCCTCAACCCAAACAATAAGAATTGTTACCCCAATATTTTCTTTAAGTATAATATTAGAACCTGCAAAAATAAATACTACTTACTTGGTAGTCTTTTTTAAATATCTTTTTTATATTTGCTTTGCCGGTAGGTGTAATTTACTAAATATCAACCTTAAACTAACATAATAAATGGAGAGAGCAATTGCTTTGCTAGGTTTTAGCAGGATCGGAAATAAAATTTCACTCAGACATATAGGCTGGTTAATTGTAGTACTAAAATTATTTATCACTTGTTATTTTATTTATTTGCTGGTTCAGGGATTTAGGGATAACGCATTCTCATTTGATATTAATTTTTTTTGGTTTATTGTTGCGGGATTTGTTGCCCAGCTTATAGATGGATCATTGGGCATGGCGTATGGTGTAAGCTGTACGAGCTTGCTCCTGTGGTTTGGTATTCCGGCAAGATTTGCTTCAGCTGCGGTTCACACGTCCGAAATATTTACTACGGGTGTATCGGGATTGTCTCACATCCGTTTTGATAATATTGATAAAAAGCTGTTTTTTCAAATTGTCATAACGGGCAGTATCGGTGCTGTTTTGGGGGCGTATTTGCTTTCGGGGGTTTTTGATGGCAATATGATTAAGCCATATATTTCTCTTTATTTGCTCGGATTGGGTGTCTACTTATTATTCAAAGCACAAAAAAAACAATTGGAAAAAGATAAACCTATTAAAAATGCTTCTTTATTGGCTTTCGCTGGCGGTTTGTTAGATGCGATTGGTGGCGGCGGATGGGGACCAATTGTAACATCAAACTTGCTATCTCAAGGAAAGAGCCCCAGACAGGCGATCGGTACCGTAAATACGGCGGAGTTTTTTGTTACTTATTTCGCTACGTCGGTCTTTATTTTTGTGTTGGGCGTACAGCATCTTGATATTGTTTTGGGGTTAATTATCGGAGGAGTTTTGGCAGCCCCGATCGGAGCCTATGTCGCATCCCGTATAAATCAGCGACTACTATTGATCGTTGTCGGTATACTCGTTATTTTAACCTCGGGATGGGGAATATACCAGTTCTGGTTTTCATAAACACGATATTCAGCCGGATGAAATTTTCGTATAATCCTTTTCTATTTCAAGACCTGATCAATCGCTATTGTCTATCATACCGGATGCGAATGTGTATGTGATCGACAGTATATTTCAATTATAGAAACACATAGGAGCTATTACTCCTATTAACAAAAAAAAACAAGTTTTCAATTGGCGTTGGCACTTG
>JAITLW010000054.1 GCA_031277715.1 Sphingobacterium sp.
AATAAAATAAAATTTATTTTTTTCTACCCCCAAGCCCTTTCTCGTTCGACTCTAATTAAAATGAACGAAGACTAGCCTCATGGAACATAGCGAAGTAATTGCCTTATTGCACAAATATAGATCCGGAACTTGTTCTCAAACCGAGCGCGCGATACTGGAAAGCTGGTACCTTTGTCATGATACAGATGCCATAAAGGATTTATCTCCAGAGGAATTTAGTGTAGACCTCCTAATGATCAGAGAAGGACTACCTTTGGTCAAATCTACTCCCGTATTAAGATTTTGGAGACCTAAAGCCTGGGCGGTAGCCGCCGCAGCGATTACCGTGATTACCTTAGGTGTTTTGCTGTACAAAGTTTCCTCTTCTCATGTAGATTTGCAACTCGTAGATCAGGAGGACAACGAGTTGCTGTTTGACGATGTTGCTCCGGGAAAAAAATCAGCTACAATTACCTTAGCCAATGGCAGAACCATCGAATTGAGCGACAGTAAGGGGGGGCTTGTGGTTGGAGATCAACTCAAGTATGATGATAATACCGCAGTCGAAGAGGGTACACTGAGAGATCTTGCCGGGCAGGAGCTGACTATGCTCGTTGCTAGGACACCTAAAGGAGGTACATATGCGTTTGTTCTTCCCGATGGGACACGAATTTGGCTCAATGCAGATTCCTACGTTAGCTTTCCTTCAAGTTTTAAGGGAGATAGGCGAAAGGTCACATTGACAGGAGAAGCATATTTTGAAGTAGCAAAAGACAAAAATAGGCCTTTTATGGTATCTACCTCAGATCAAGATATTGAAGTACTGGGCACACATTTTAATGTTAAAAGCTATCCCGATGAAAGTGATGCCAAGACTACACTCTTAGAGGGCAGTGTCAAGGTTATTCCACGAGAAGGAAATTTTAAAATACTGAATCCCGGACAGCAGGCTGTATGGTCAAAAAATAAGCTGCGATTGCTCACTGTGGATTCCGAATCCGAAGTCGCTTGGAAAAATGGAGATTTTGTTTTCACTGGGCAGGGAATCAGAGACGTCATGCGTACTATTTCGCGTTGGTATGATGTTGAAGTAGATTATCAGACCGACCCAGGCGATATGAATCTGGAGGGAGCGGTTTCTAGATCAAAGAAATTATCCGTGATATTAAAAGTCCTTGAAAGTAGCAGTGATGTAAGATTTAGGGTCAATAACAACAAGATAATAGTAACCAAATAATCGAATCATAAATCTTAATACTAAAAAGGAGGTGTACCGAGTAAAATAGCTATCCAATTATCCCGTGATTTACCGAACTAGGAAGGTATGATATCAGCTAGCGAATTAAATTACTGCAAACTTAAAATCAATGAACCGAATTTTGCTCCAATCTTTAAACGGGATAGAGCAGGATTTGAAAACCACTAAATTAGATGAATAAACAACTTACCAATGTAATAGGTGATCCACCTAGCCGCGCACATAAAATAAAGTCTCTTATGAGGTTTGTTTGGGTATTGTGCTCCGTCGTTGTGTTGCAGTCTGCAGCTTTCCCTACATTAGGGCAAACGATCAATATCAGTGAAAAAAACACGTCAATTTCTGCCATTTTTCGGCAGATCCGTCAGCAGAGCGGGTATGACTTTCTCTATAACAAAAATCTTATCAAAGACGTAAAAGTTACTGTCAAATTGAATAATGCCTCTATCAACCAGGCATTAGAAGCCTCCCTAAAGGGCCTAGGTCTGACCTATAAAATCAATGATAAAATCATCTTTTTGGAGCGGCATCAAGAATCTGCCGCCAAGCAAGATTCGATGATTTACGGTCTTGTTATTGACCAGGCAACTAATGTAAGAATGCCGGGCGTCACCATTACGAATGTAAGTACTAAAGTAAAAGCCCATACCGATGTCGATGGTGCTTTTGAAATACCTGGGGAAAAAGGAACCAGATTGTTAGTCAGTTATATTGGTTACGAAACTGCTGAAATACTGGTTCAAACGGCAGATTATCATATCACGGTAAATATGAAGGAAGCTGTCAATGTCATGGAAGATGTGGTAGTCAACGGAATTTTTACCCGTAAAAAGGAAAGTTTTACAGGGTCTGCGGCCACCTTTGGAAAAGAAGAGTTGCTTCGTGTCGGTAATCAGAACGTCATAAAGAGTTTGGCCAACTTGGATCCCTCGTTTAAGTTAGTGGACAACCTGCAGTTCGGTTCCGATCCAAATCGTCTGCCCGACATTCAGCTACGTGGTCAGTCTGGACTGCCTGATTTGAATAGCGAATTTCGTTCCAATCCAAATTTACCGCTCTTTATCGTGGATGGTTTTGAATCCACTTTACAGAAAGTGATCGATCTCGATATCTATCGTGTAGCTTCCGTTACGGTACTTAAGGATGCGGCTTCCAAGTCAATTTACGGTTCTAGGGCAGCTAATGGTGTTGTAGTAATTGAGACTGTTCGACCTGCCGCCGGAAAGTTGCAGATTTCTTTTAACAACAATATAAATGTTGAAGTCCCGGATCTCCGTAGTTATAATCTCGTGAATTCGATGCAAAAGCTTGATGTTGAGCTTGCTGCAGGGATCTATTCGGGCGCCGAACCTAGTGACCAGGTAAATCAATTGCGTCAATATAACAGGAACCTAGAGGCTGCCTTAAGCGGTGTCAATACAGACTGGCTGGCTCAACCCGTTAGAAACGGGGTAGGGTACCGTAATTCGATCAGAGCAGAAGGTGGTGATGCCGCATTTCGCTATGGTGTGGATCTCATGCACAATAAGATTACGGGTACCATGAAAGGATCAGATCGGAACACCTTAACTGGGGCCATAGATCTATCTTACAGGCTTAATAATATTAGCATAAACAACATTTTGACCATAACTTCAAATAAGGCCAATAATTCACCTTACGGATCATTTGAGAATTTTGCGCGTCTAAATCCCTACAATTCACCTTTTGATAGAACTGGAAAGCTTCAAAAGATCGCGAACTACAACGTTAAAAATGGAACCGAGACAGAAGGCGGGGTGCTACTACCCGACAATATACCCGTTTTCAACCCATTATGGAATGGTTACATCGGCGTATTAGATAATGATGCTTACACCGATATTATTAACAATTTCAATGTAGATTGGAGAATATCCTCAAATTTGCGGATAAATAGCAGATTTAGTGTGACTAAGCAAGTGACGGAACGCAATATATTCCTACCACCGGACCATACCAGTTTTGGCAATTTCACGGGAGAGGATGTACAACGTAAAGGAAGTTATACCAAAGGAAACGGATCGTCCATATTGATGAATGGTAATCTTAACCTGAGCTATCTGAAACAGATTGACAAACATTACATCACATTCAATTCCGGAGTAGACGCAAATACCCGTGAAAGCGAAAACCTGAGCTATATTATAGAAGGTTTTAAGGATAAAGATATTAATTTTCCATCCTACGGTCTTCAGTATCAAACCGGTTCGCGTTTAACAGGAATTGAAAGTATTCGTCGGGAAGCAGGGGCTTTTGCTTCTACGAATTATAGTTTTGATGATCGGTATTTAATGGACGCTTCGTTGCGATTTACGGGGAATTCGCAGTTTGGTACCAACAATAAATGGGGAACTTTCTGGTCTTTAGGCTTAGGCTGGAACATACACAAAGAAAAATTTATTGCCGAGCATAATATTTTCGATCAACTTAGATTGCGTGGGACTGTGGGTTATACGGGATCTCAGGATTTTGAATCCTATTTAGGTATGACTACATTTCAATATATCCAAGATCGTACCTACCTCAACGGAAACGGATCCTTTCTGGTTG
>JAITLW010000059.1 GCA_031277715.1 Sphingobacterium sp.
AAGTAAGGAGAGCAATGCCACTGTTGAAACGCTGGATACTGCCTATTCGATCGTAAGTGAGGGTTTTAAGGTGAAGTATAATCCTGGAGATACGCTGTCTTTGACAGTGAAGGGGCCAGAAGGGGCAAAGATCGATTCTGTTCTGTATGCTATCGATGGTGATGTGATAGGTCGGGTAAATGGCAATGAGGAGTTAAACTACGATTTTGGCAAAAGCAAATTTGGTATTAAAGTCGTAAAAGCAACAATTTATGTGAATAGGGGTGCGGAAGAGGCAAATGTGCGAGTCGATTATCTACCTGCTACGGAACCAAAACTGCGTAATTATGAACTGGTAAATACCTATCCCCACGATATCGAAGCTTACACGCAGGGGCTTGAGT
Organism: Sphingobacterium sp.; assembly: GCA_031277715.1. Taxonomy (GTDB): domain Bacteria; phylum Bacteroidota; class Bacteroidia; order Sphingobacteriales; family Sphingobacteriaceae; genus Sphingobacterium. The sequence goes on from JAITLW010000059.1 coordinate 384, forward strand.
TTTATGGAGACAAGCTTTTGGAAAGTACTGGTAATGGGGCAGGGCGAAGTGGCAAAAAGGGAAAATCCAGTGTTCGAATTGTGGATCCGAAAACCGGAAAGGTGGAGCGCATGATAACTTTAGATGATAATATCTTTGGAGAGGGCACCACAATTTTGAATAAAGAGCTTTATCAATTGACCTATAGGAATAATGAAGCGTATGTCTATGATATATCAACCCTGGAGAGAAAGAAAACACTCCCTTATTTTAAGCCGATGGAAGGGTGGGGGCTTACCAATAACGGGAAAGATCTGTTCATGAGCGATGGTTCTGAAAAGATATACGTGTTGAATGCAGGTGATTTTAAGCCCAAAGATATCATACAGGTGGTCACCAGTGAAGGGCCTGTGCCAACCGTCAACGAGCTGGAATGGGTAAAAGGTAAAATCTTTGCCAATTTTTATGGGGAGGACTTGATCGGTGTCATTAATCCGGTCACAGGTGTGGTAGAAGGATTGATAGATTTATCAAAATTAAAGACGATGGTTAAACAGCATGTTGATTTGGACGTGCTGAACGGCATAGCTTATAATGAGCGAACAAATACTTTTTTTGTAACCGGAAAAAATTGGGATAAAATGTTTGAGATTAAAATAGATTAGTTATGGCAAAGATCTTTACGGCGCAACAGATGGCTTGGGTGGATGGGGAGACGGCTAAACAGCAGTGTATTTCCCGTTTTCAGCTGATGGAGCGTGCCGCAGGTGTGCTCTTGTCGGCATTGGAAAGCAGGTATGTTTTGTCGAAGGAGCGTTTTGTGGTTGTTTGCGGAAAAGGGAACAATGGCGGAGATGGGCTGGTGCTGGCGCAATATCTACGGCAGCGACAGGCAAAGGTAATCCTGTATCTTCTAGAAGCTACATCCTATTCGGAAGATAATAAAAATGCCCAAAAGCGAAACCCTGTTTCATTGATACAAAAGTTTGCGCCTGAAGATCGGCTGGACATACCAGACGATGCCATAATCCTGGACTGTCTATTTGGTTATGGAATGCAGCGTGGACTGGATGACTCCTGGCAACATATTGTAGGGCAGATAAATACCTCGGGCTGTAAGGTCATCGCGGTAGATATGCCTTCTGGACTGTTGTCCGACAGTCCTACACCGATAGGTTGCCCGGTGGTGTATGCGCATGAAGTATTGACTTTTCAGAGTCCAAAGCTGGCGCTGTTGATGCCGGATAACCAGCCTTTTTTTGAGGAATTTGAGGTATTGGATATAGGTCTGACCGAGGAGGCAATGGCTCGCGTGACATCAGATAGTATCTATGTGACGAAGGAGGATATACAGCCATTCTATAAAAGGCGTAAGAAATTTGGACATAAAGGGGTGTTCGGTCATGTGCTGCTGATAGGGGGGAGCTATGGCAAGATCGGGGCTGTACAGCTGGCATCGAAGGCCGCGTTACGCTCCGGCTGTGGATTATTGTCCTTGTATGTGCCACGCTGTGGGTACGACATACTGCAGACGGCAGTGCCGGAGGCTATGTTGATTACGGATGAACAGGAGAACCTGATTTCTTCTTTTCCCGATATAGCTCCTTACCAAGCTATGGGACTGGGGGTAGGTATGGGGACAGGGGAAAAGACAAAAGCTGCTTTTCGTGAATTTCTGACTGCTGCACCGTCGATTCCATTGGTACTGGATGCTGATGCGTTGAATGTATTGGCACAAGAACCTGATCTGTTGGCATTGATTCCTCCGCGGAGTATTCTGACACCGCACCCTAAGGAGCTGCAACGTATCATTGGCGCATGGGATAATGACTGGGAGAAGATCGAAAAAACAAAGCAATTGGCTACCCGATATCAGCTGTGCATCCTGATCAAGGGGGCTAATACGGCAATTGTGCTGGCGGATGGACGGGTTTACTTTAATAGCACAGGCAATGTCGGAATGGCGACGGGAGGAAGTGGCGATGCATTGACGGGCGTCTTGACAGCTTTGCTGGGGCAAGGATATTCGACAGAGGAAGCTGCGGTCATGGGGGGGTACCTACATGGAAGAGCCGCTGATATAGCAGTAGTGGGGATAGGCACCTATAGTCTTTTACCCACGGATACGATTCAATTTCTACCACAGGCATTTTTGGAATTGGAAAAAACAACCTAGATTATTCCATAAATTCTTTTGGATAGATGACCTGACCGCTGTGTCCCCTCAGTGCACCTTCCTGTAGCTCGATGACCATGCAATTCTCTTCGGGGACATCAAATGGCAAGCGGATACCATAGTCTTTTGCCATCTTATAGCCCAGTCTGGGGTAATAATCCTCATGTCCCAATACCACTACAGAACCGAATCCCAGGTCCCGGGCTCTATCGTGGGCATGCTGTATCAGACGGCTACCAATTCCTCTTTGCTGATAGGAAGGGCTCACAGCGACGGGGGCCAATGCCAAGGAGGTGGCCTCTCCGGATAAAGGGCTGGCAATATGAACTCGGGTTAATAGAATATAACCGATAATCTGTTGATCCTGTTCGGCAACTAATGAAAGCTCGGGGATAAATGCAGCTGAACGATGGAGTCGCTCCACCAACAGATGCTCCTTGTGGTCACTGTGTACTTCTTCTTTAAAGGCATCCTGTAGCAGAACCGATATCGCCTGATGGTCGTTTTTATTTGCCTGTCTGATATGCATAGTACGAAGATAAAAGATAATCTTTGGAGATGGTCAAAAAATCACGGTGTTCGTAATAATCAAAATTAATTGCACATAATTCTCCGAATGTAAAGCTTTTTTTTTAAGTTTGGTATATCGTAATCTCAACCTAATCAAAACGATAAACCATTCATGAAGTATTATTGCTCTCTTTTTTGCTGTCTTTTCTATTCTTTGTTTGGCTATGGTCAGAATGAGCGAAAAGAGGTAGTCTCTTTTGAAGACGCTTACAAACGAACTTATAATATCACGAAGCTGTCTGGCGAACGCCCGCGTATCGATGGCAAGCTGGATGAAAGTATCTGGCAGGAGAAAGGGGAGTGGTCGGAGAAGTTTTCGCAGGTTATTCCTTTCGAAAGAGCTTATACTGCTTCTTGGACTAGGGTGAAGTTGTTTTACGATGATGTGAACATCTATATAGGGGTATACTGTAAGGACGCACATCCAGAAACGATGAACGCTTTTATCGATAACAGAGATGACAAAAGTAACGGTGATCTGGTTAGTATTGCCTTTGATACCTATCACGATTACCGTGTCGCATCGGAATTTAATATTAATCTCGGTGGCAATAAAACAGACCTAACGGTCACGGATAAGCTGTCTGTAAATCTGAGCTGGAATGCCGTATGGGAAGGGCAGACACATATCAATAAGACGGACTCCTGCTGGACTGCGGAGTTGCGTATTCCATTCAGCCAACTGCGCTATAACCAGGATAACGGGGACGGTAAATGGGGGCTGCACGTGCGTCGCATCATCCGCCGCAACAATGAAGTGCAGAATTGGAGTTTGATACCGATAAAAAATAATGGGCATGTCTTCTCGTTTGGAGAGATGCACGGGATGACAGATCTACCAAAGCCCAAAGGGATTGAGTTCTTGCCTTATGCGATGGCCAAATTCACAAAGGAGCCTAAAATACCGAATAGCCCTTTTCAAAAGGGGAGTCGATGGGGCCGTAATGTCGGAATGGACGCTAAGTTTGCACTGAATGATTTTACAATGGACCTGACGGTGAATCCGGACTATGGACAGGTCGAGTTGGACCCTTCGGTAATGAACCTTTCTGCTTATGAAATCTTCTATGACGAAAAGCGTCCTTTTTTCCTGGAGGGGAAGCATATCTTGGAGTTTGATAATAACGAGGGGGGGATGATGTTTTACTCGAGACGTGTCGGTGCCATGCCTTCGTATCAGCCCAAGGGAATCGATAATGTCGATAACTATGCGAGTACAGCGAGCCCCATACCTATTCTAGGGGCGTTAAAGTTGACGGGAACGACTAAAAGTGGGGTGACTGTAGGGCTATTGGAAAGTATCACGGCACAGACCTCTTCGCGGGTGATGCGTAGTGGTATCGAAGATCGGGAGATTACAGAACCATTGACAAACTATACGGTGGCACGTGTGCAGAAAAATTGGGCAGGGAATACGCTACTGGGGGGAATGCTGACGTCGGTGAATAGAAATCTTCGAGCAGACCATCTGAAAGATGCCTTGATTGAAAATGCTTTTGCGGCAGGTGTTGATTTTACGCAATACTTTGCTAACCGGCTTTATTATATCGATGCAAAGGGAATGTTCAGTACGTTGCATGGTTTTGCATCGGCTGTTTTGAATACAAAGCAGAATGCGGCTCATTATTATCAACGGGAGTCGGGAAGCTCTTACCTGGACCTGCGTCCGGAACAAACTGCCCTGCAGGGAAGTAGTGGTTATGTGAAAGCAGGTAAAAAAGGAAATGCTCAATGGAATTTTTCCCAGACTTTTAGCTGGGCTTCGCCAGGTTTTGATCTGAATGATGTGGGATATATGAAGCAGGCGGATTACAAATCGAATGAATCGGAGGTGGTATTCCGTAAGACGGACCCCTGGGGGCCTTTTCGCTTTGCGGGAATCAACCTGACCCAAAAAAATATATGGAATTACGGAGGGAAGGCGGTCAATAATGACTTTGCTGTTCGGTGGCGCAGTCTGAGTATCAAGCGCCGTATCGAGATGGATATCAAAGAGATTTTTAACTGGAATACAGTCGATAGCCGGCGATTGCGCGGTGGGCCAGATATGCGCTATAATGCCAACTTTGAAACCAATGCAATGATCAGTACGGACCGGGCAAAACCAGTGATGTTCAAAATGGAATATAACGGCCGTCATTACCTGGATGAAAAGACTGCCTACAATGCAATACATCCGAGCATGGTAATTCGCATGGGTAACCATCTGCGTGTGGCAGGACAGTTTAACTATGCCTGGAATAAGGATGATCTGCAGTATGTGGGGACAGTGAAGCCTACGGGAGCAACAGCTAGCCCGAATGCCTATATATTGGGTCATATGGACCAAAAGACGTATGGAGTGACCTTGAACCTACAGATGAATGTGACACCGGATATCTCGATCCAATACTATGGATCGCCATTTACTTCGACCGCGGTCTACGATAGGTTTAAGCTAGCGAAAAATATGGATGCTAAAGCGTATAGCGATCGGTTTACGGCATTTGCGGAGGAGAAGGTGCAGGCTACGGATGGTCGTTATACCGCCCAGGAGGGGAATGCCAGTTATTCTTTCAAAAACCCAAATTTTAGCTTTAATGAATTCCGCTCCAATTTAGTAGCACGGTGGGAGTACTTGCCTGGTTCTACAATCTATGTAGTATGGGAGCATAATCAGTCGCGCAATGATATGGTGTACCAACCGGGCTGGGGTAATAATCTGGACCGTATGTTCGGACTGCCAGCGAGCAATACCTTTATGATGAAGGTCAACTACTGGTTTGCGCTGTAATAGATAGTAGAGAAGGGGATTACCCTTTCTCTACTTGATGATTGCCGATAGTTTTTCTGTAAACTGCTTTAAGACATCGATCTGTACGTGATCCATCACGACGATTTTATACCATTGGGAACTGTCGCCATGCGAGTCGGGCACAAGACCAAACTCCTGTACCAGACTACTCGGTATATCTGATGCACGGATGGTAATGATATTCATCTGTGGATTTCGGTAATACCGTATACCTAGTTGGTCTAGATCGGTACAGCATACTGTGGTTCTATAGAGCAGGGTGTTTAATTTTTCAAGCCAGCCATGTGGACCGTAGGTCTGTAGTATCATCCATACTGCAATCGCATTGGCTCCGGATCTACTGCCACTCAGGGTGATGTCCATACCATTGACATACTTGGCCTCTTTGGTGAGGACATGCTGGATCAATCCTTTGCGGGATAGAAACACGCCCGTACCGTAGGGTGCCTGAAGCATTTTATGGGCATCCAGTGTGACAGAGGACACGTGAGGATTGTCAAAGCCGATATTGTTGTCGCGCTGTACGATCGGGTAAATGAATCCACCAAAGGCGGCATCCATATGTATCTTGAACAGGAATCCATGCTTTGCTAAAACTGCAGCGTACTCATCTGGATTGTCTACACTACCAAACATGGTGGTACCTACATTGGAGATGACGATAGCATATTTCTTTCCGTTTTGTTTGGCCTGTGCAATGAGGTTGTCCAGTTCGCTAGCGATAATCGTTCTGTTTTCCATCTGAACAGGAATGGATAGGAAGTCTATCTGCAGTAAATTGGAGGCCTTGTGTACGGAGTAATGGGTATCCTCGGAAGCAATGAGCACTATCTCGTCTAGACGGGCATTGTATTCGTGTGTAAAGAGATTGCGGTACATCCAACAGGCTTGTATATTGGCTTCGGTACCTCCTGTAGCGATATAGCCGTCGCAACTGTTGCTTTCAGCTTTTAATATATCCTCGCTTAATATTTTGATGACTTCACGCTCGATCTCCTGTGTGCCTGCAAAATAGGGTTCGGAGTCGCCGAGGGTATGGCAACCAATATGATTGGGGTTTTGGACAATGGATTGCAGAAAAGGAGCTTCTTTTAGGAAGGTCGCCTGATCATAAAATACCTGACCATCTAATTTGGAGCCGGGTACACCGAGTGTTATTATTTTCTGATAGTCAATGTTCTTGGAGAGCGCATCGGCGATCTGCTGTCTTTGCTCGTCAAAATTAATCTTTTTCCAGTATTGCATGTTGTTGTTTAGCTTTATCTTCCTACCCAATGCGATGAATTGTAAGTGGTGGGAAGTGTATGGTTAGGACGTGGCCCTATGGACAAAAATAAGTTATCTCGGCGATTTATAGGCTGCCGGCTATTGTTTCCGAATATTTTGTAGAAAAATCGGTGTTATAGCGCCATCTTCTGATATTATTTCGGTGTAACGATTCAAAGACTTGTTTTTTCTTTTCTACCATAAAGCAATTGAAAGCTGGTGCTCTACGGGGATTTTCGTACTTTTGGGCAGATTAGAGTGATTTTTGGATTATTAATTAGGAACAGCCAAGTGAAAATATTACGCGCATATACGGATTCTTTCAAAGGATTATCTCAGGAAGCATGGATGCTTTCCATTGTTATGTTGATCAACCGGACGGGGTCTATGGTCATTCCTTTTTTGGGTGTGTATATGTCGGGACATCTGAATTTCGATATTACGCACACGGGGATTGTACTAAGTTTTTACGGTATAGGTTCTGTAATAGGCTCATGGTTAGGAGGTTTTTTTACGGATCGGTTTGGAGAATATCGCGTGCAGAGTCTCAGTCTGTTTCTTAGTGCACCTCTGTTTATTATGATTCCGCTGTTTCCGACAGTGGAAGGGATGGCCTGTATTATCTTGTTACAGAGTATTATCAGTGAGACGTTCCGGCCAGCCAACTCGGTAGCGATTACAAAGTATGCTAAACCGCAAAATCTAACGCGGGCGTTTTCTTTGAATAGGATGGCAGTAAATCTTGGCTTCTCTATCGGGCCTGCCTTGGGGGGGATCTTGTCGGCCATTTCGTATGAGTTCCTGTTTGCTATCAATACCGCGGGAGCCTTGATCGCGGGGATTGTATATGTGAAATTCTTTAGAAAAAGACATAAGGTATTTCAGGCGAAGGTGCAGGAACGTCAAAAACATATCGATGAACTGCCGGTAAAAGCGGAGGATAAAAGTAAGTCGCCTTATAAAGATGTGCCTTTTATTATCTTCTGTTTCTTCTGTACGATATTCTCGATCTGTTTCTTTCAGTTCTTCAATACTATACCGATTTTCTATAAAGAGGTAGCGAAGATGGATCAGGCTACTATAGGGTATGTACTCGGTTATAGCGGATTTATAATCGTACTATTGGAGATGCTGGTGGTTAATTTTGCGGACAAATATCTGTCGATAGCAAAGACAATCCTATACGGAGCGTTATTGTGTGCTGTGGCTTACGCTATATTGGCGTTTGATCACCATTTCTCTATTTTGATATTGTCGATTACCTTATTGAGTGTTAGTGAGATATTGGTCCTGCCGTTTATGTCTACGATTACGGCGCTGCGTTCGGGAAAGAAAAATCAAGGTGCCTATATGGGGATGAACGGAATGAGCTTTTCGTTCTCATTTATCATCACCCCTTTATTAGGAACACAGATTGTGCATCAGTTGGGCTTCGATACGTTATGGTTGGGAACAGGTGCGATACTTGCTTTCTCGGCGGTAGCCTTGTATTTTGTGATACGATGGATGTTACCTCAGGATAAACATACCCAAGCGGAAGGGGTAGGTGGACACTAGGGTTATCCTGATTCCAATGGAATCGCCCGCAGTGATGATAGTTCTCCATAAAAAAAAGGTTGCTCGTTTATATCGGGCAACCTCTCAGAATATTATAAGTAAACTATAAGCAAGATTACATCAGCTCTACTTCAGAAATCTGATTGCCTTGTTTAGTTCTTGTATATTTGTATTTGACTTTCTGATTTAAGGTCAATACCATTCCTGCTAACTTATCGTTGAAATATACAGTCTCTCGAGTTTCATTATCTCTGATAAAACCATAGTTTCCAGTTTCATTGTAGTAGGAGACTTTACCAAAGAGGAATTCGTCTTCACTTTCAACAGGACGGTGCAAATCTTCTTCTTTGAACTTATATACCTGTGTTGGAGGTGTATCCGATATGTTTCCGAATTCATCTACATAAGCAAACATTTCTTCCAGCGACTTTCCTTTGTTGTTGTTGGACTTGTTTACTTCGCGTCTTTCTAGCTTTTCTTTTTTCTTCTGTTGTTTCTTCTTTGCTCGTTCTTTTTTGTTGAATGTAAGTTGACTTTTAGCCATTAAATAGAATTAAAGATTAAAATATAATAAATGAAAGGTGTATGTCTTAAATTAGCGGACTGGCTCAAGGATAAGATATAGGGGCCTTTTGTGATGACGCAAATGTACGAAAATTTTTTGAGAAAAACTAATATGCATTTCTTCCCGAATTAGCTGGGGATAATATGGTTATAGGCTTTGAGACAGCAGTCTATCTAAAGTAAAACGGAGTTCGCCCTTGTTAAAAAGACGTGTAACCTATTAAAGCTGTTATAAATAAGCATAGTGGTGTAAAGACGGAAAATAATTAAATTTAGAAAAATATTTAAAGGGCTATAAACTTTAACTTATGAATGTTAGAATTGTTTTTTTCTTGAACTGCTGTCTGCTGTTCTTGGTAATACCCCGGCTGAATGCACAGCGGGCTCTGGACTACTGCAACGATAGAATCCGGACGGGTGCGGAGCAGACGGAACGCTATGTACCGTATCTGAAAGGGAAACGAGTAGCGATATTAGGTAATCCTTCTACAGTTATCAAGGATAAACATCTTGTGGATAGCTTATTGACTCTAGGGGTTAATATTGTTAAGGTTTTCGGACCTGAACATGGTTTTAGGGGCAATGCAAGCAATGGGACCGAAGTGGGTGATGAGGTGGATCCACAAACCAATATCCCGATTATCTCGCTGTATGGTAGCAAGAGAAAGCCTTCAGGAAAAGATCTGGCGAATGTGGATGTCTTTATTTTTGACGTGCAGGATATGGGGGTTCGCTTCTACACGAATATCAATACACTGCGGGATATTATGGAGGCCTGCGCCGAGCATGATAAAGAGCTGTTGATTCTTGACCGACCTAATCCGAATGCATATCTGATCGATGGCCCAATACTGGATGAAAAGCATAAATCAGGTATAGGGCAGTTTCCGGTACCTATAGCACACGGTATGACGACGGCTGAATTTGCACAGATGATCAATGGGGAGGGCTGGATGGAATCTGCGAAAAAATGTAGATTGAAAATTATCCCAATAGCAAACTATGCACACCATATGCTCTATAAGTTGCCGGTAAATCCCTCTCCCAATCTGAATACGGAGCAAAGTATTCTCTTATATCCAAGTACCTGTCTCTTTGAGGGGGTGAAGGTCAATCATGGTCGAGGTACGGATTACCCATTTACTGTTATCGGTAGCCCTGCCTATAAGGGGATTTATAGTTTCTCGTTTACACCGGTCAGTAAGAAGGGGATGAGTGAACGTCCTCTTTTCATGAATGAAACCTGTTACGGATTGGATTTGCGGTCGTATGATGTGCAAAAATTGGTGGATAGCAAGAAATTGAATCTCTCGTGGATTATGGAGCTGTATCAAAAATCGCCTGAGAAGAGTAAGTTTTTTGACAATAGCTTTTCGGACCAGATAGGAAGGTTCGAGAATCTATCGGGGGTTGATGACCTGCGCCAGCAGATTGAAAGAGGTGCCAGTGAAAAGGAAATCCGTGCGAGTTGGGCACCGGGGTTGGCCGCCTACAAAAAAATGCGCGCAAAATATGTGATTTATAAGGATTAATGTGTTGGAACAAGGGGGGCAAAATTTTAAAATGACGAAGGAAAAACGAAGTGTGTTTTGGTTCCGTAGGGACTTGAGATTGGAAGATAACCACGGTCTATGCCGTGCGTTGGCTAAAGGAAGTAATGTACGGCCCATATTTATTTTTGATACGACTATTTTATCGAAATTGCCCTCTACGTATGATAGACGGGTGGATTATATACATCAAGCATTGCAGCTGTTGCAACAAAAGCTGAACGTGTTCGGAACGGACATACGGGTATATATTGGTAGTCCACTTGATATCTTTAAGGATTTGAATCGAGAGGGGGCAATCGGTTCCATTTTTTGTAACGGTGATTACGAACCCGATGCGATACGCAGGGACCAGCTGATTGAGAACTGGGCAGCAGGGGAGGGAATTGATTTTGTATCCTGTAAGGACCAGGTGATCTTTGAGAAATCGGAGGTTATGAAGAAGGATGGCACACCGTATACCGTATTTACGCCTTACAGCCGTGTTTGGAAATCCAAGCTATCGCCTCAGGCTTTGCACCCGTTTGAAATCGAGTATGGTGGATTCGAGAAATTGGATTTTAAAGAGTTGCCAGCCTTGGATGCTATCGGTTTCCTAAAAACGGACATCCAATTTGTAGAACCTGAGGTAGAAGCTTCTGCTATCAAGGACTACGATAAGAGTAGGGATTTTCCAGGCATGGATACGACCACTAGGCTAGGGGTTGCATTACGTTTTGGGACGATCTCTATCCGTCGCTGTGTTTTGCTGGCCAGCGAGTACAATGAAACCTGGTTGAACGAACTGATCTGGCGTGAGTTTTTTATGCAGATTCTCTTTCATTTTCCAGAGTCGGCCAAGTTATGTTTTAAGCCGGCTTACGAAGCGATAGCCTGGCGTAATAATGAAGGTGAATTTGAAGCCTGGTGCAATGGAGAGACAGGCTACCCCTTGGTGGATGCAGGAATGCGTGAATTGAATGAAACGGGATTTATGCATAATAGGGTACGGATGGTGGTTGCTAGCTTTTTGACGAAACACCTATTAATCGATTGGCGTTGGGGAGAAGCTTATTTTGCAGGTAAGTTGCTGGATTATGACGCAAGCGCCAATGTGGGCAACTGGCAGTGGGCAGCAGGCTGTGGCTGTGATGCTGCACCCTATTTTAGGATATTCAATCCCGAAGAGCAACTCCGCAAGTTTGATAAAGACCTGATTTACGTGAAACGTTGGAATCCGGATTTCGAATCCAAAGCGATGTACAAAATCGTAGAGCATGCCTTTGCAAGAGATCGGGCCTTGAGCACGTATAAGATCGGATTGGGTAAGTAAAAAATGGTGTTGAAAAAGAAAGGTTTGGGTAAAAAGAAAAAGGTTTTCAAACGGGGAGAATGAAAACCTTTTATAACCAATTATAAACCTAAATTATGATACCACAAAGGTAGTGTATGATTTACACATTTGCAAATTTATTTTGAAATAACGTTTTAGCAACTATTTAATCTTGCTCTGATGAGGGGATGAAATAGTCTTAAAAATAGCTTAAAAGGCAAACTATTTGGCCATAAGCATTGTTATTAGGATTGAGTAGCATTGCTCCTTATCCGTTATTTTTTTAGTGTATATGAATAAAGTTTACGATTTTTTTAATCTACACCAAGGTGAAGATTCCAAAGAGAAGGTATTGGAGAATGTTTTGTCCAATATTTCGTTTCGTGGAGCCAATCTATGGATTCTGGCTTGTGCTATAGTGGTGGCATCAGTAGGATTAAATGTCAATTCTACGGCTGTCATTATCGGTGCGATGTTGATATCTCCATTGATGGGGCCTATCGTGGGGGCAGGATTTGCCTTGGGTACCTATGATTTTGAGCTCTTAAAGAAATCACTGAAAAACCTGCTCATCGCGACATTGGTGAGTCTATTGGTTTCGTTTGTCTATTTTGTACTCAGCCCTTTTAAAGAGACCCAATCTGAATTGTTGGCACGTACCGCTCCGAATATCTACGATGTGTTGATCGCCTTCTTTGGTGGCTTGGTAGGGGTGATTGCCATAACCCGTGTGGAAAAAGGAAATCCTATTCCCGGAGTGGCTATTGCGACTGCCTTGATGCCCCCATTATGTACTGCTGGTTATGGCCTTGCGATCGGAAATGCCAGTTATTTTGCCGGTGCGCTCTATCTGTATACCATTAACTGCTTCTTTATCTGTATATCGACGTTTTTGATCGTTAAGCTGTTGAAATACCCTAAAGTGAAGTTTGTCGATGCCCAAAAGGAAAAGCGTATCACACGGACGGTCTCTTTCCTCATACTAGTGATGCTGGTCCCCAGTTTTTATTTGGCCTATGCCTTGCTCCAAGAGAAAAAGTATACACAGCATGTCGGTCTATTCGTCAACAATGAATTTCTAGACAAAGGGTATACCTTGATTTATGAAAAAATCAGCTTTAATAGCCGGCCAAAAAAAATAGAACTCGCTTTTCTGGATAAGCGATTTTCGAACCAGGAGCTGTTAGCACTCAATGATAGGTTGGAAACGTATGAAATCAAGGATACAGAGTTGCATATCCGACAAGATAGCACTGATCTAAAACAGGATATACTGAAAGAAATCAATAGGCAGTCGTACAATGTCTCTGAAAAGGATTTTACGATCCAGAACTTACGTAAACAGCTGTCTACCTATACTTTTGATGATAAACAATTGATTAAAGAAATCACCATTCTATTTCCTGATTTGGCTCCCTTCTCCATTGGTAAACAGCTGGTGGTTGTCAACCCGGATAGTAGCTATCACGAGAATATACTGCTCTATAGTGCCAATAAGGATCTCGAAGAAGCATCGAAGGAAACATTGGAAAATTGGTTGAAAACAAAATTGGAGACAGACAAAGTAAAGGTCGCACGAATCAGTAAATAAGGAACCATAAACTGAAAAAGGGGATTTTCTATGCTTAGAAAATCCCCTTTTTGGGCTGTAAATATTCTGTCTTAATTGGAGTAAGTTTTATTGGAACGTAGTGCCATATACCCCACAATCCCTGCCAAAAGCGAAGTAATTAGAATGGACAGTTTTGCTTCTGATACATGGAGCGGATCACCGAAAGAAAGAATGGCGATAAATATAGACATGGTAAAACCAATACCTGCCAAGAGTCCTACACCCAGTATATGGCGCCAGCTACTGCCCTCGGGTAGGCTGCTTATTTTTAATTTGGTACAAAGATAAGAGGTCAATAGGATACCGACGGGTTTGCCTAATAAAAGTCCCAATGAAATGCCTAGTCCCAAAGAAGAGGTGAGCCCTGCGACCATCTCACTCTCGAGGGTGATGTTGGTATTAGCAAAGGCAAATAGAGGGATAATCAGAAAGTTGACAGGCTTTGTCAGCGCATGCTCCAGGCGTTCTAATGGAGATTCTACGTCAGTATCATTTGTAGGAATAGTCATCGCTACCAATACCCCTGCAATCGTCGCGTGTATACCTGAATGATGCACAAAGTACCAAATAAATATGCCCGGGATAAGGTATAGGTAGGGATTGAGGATATTCATCCTGTTCATGACAATCAGTACAGCCAGGCCTATACCTGCATATAGTAGGTAGGTCATTTCAATCCCCGATGAGTAGAAAAATGCAATAACAAGAATCGCTATGAGGTCGTCGACAATGGCGAGAGCCGCAAGGAAAATCTTAAGACTACTCGGTATACGGTTGCCCAATAAGCTGATGACCGCCAGAGCAAAAGCGATATCTGTCGCCATCGGTATACCCCAACCTGATGCGGTCTCCTGTCCAGCATTAAAGCTAAGATAAATAAGTGCAGGTACAATCGCACCGCCTATCGCACATAAGATGGGAAGGGATGCTTTTTGTGGTGAGGATAATTCTCCTTCTACAATCTCCCGTTTGATCTCTAAACCTACTAAAAGAAAGAAAATAGCCATTAAGCCATCGTTGATCCAAAGCAAAACGGGGTAACGTAGATGAACGCTGTCGTTTTCAAACCCAAGGGGATGGTCGAGGATATGCTGCAAAGGGACCGCAAAATCGGTGTTTGCCAAGACCATGGATAAGATAACACAGATAAATAAGAGAATTCCTCCTGCATTACTTGATTGGAAAAAGTCCTTGAAAACGTTTAAATTGATAAGTTTTGTCATCGCTTACTATAAAGTTAAAATATGAATCCCTTGCGGGGCTTTTAAATTATGTGTGGCAATGGCATATTTTTATACACGTATCTAATCTACACTTTAAAATAGCCGTTGAAAAACGCTATCCATTTTTTAAGAAGGCCGATGCCGTCTCGGATACCACAAGACGATAAAGAGTCCTGCATTGGGGGATAAGCTCCGCTAAAATAGGGAAAAGGGAAAGGCGGATATCGAATTATTGCATAGATTATATCTATTGATTTTGCTATGTGTTATAGTTTGTTTTGTTTTTTGTGGTTTTAACTATGCTTAGAGGCAGTTAATAGGCGCTGCGCGGCGTCTGAAGCAACCAGCAGACCGGCTGTCAGCATGATGATGTCTTTGAGGACTAATCGGCCCGCACCAGATAGATAAGGAAACCCATATTGAGGACTGGGAAAGTCTCCTCCAAGGTTGGGAACATACACTTCGGGAGTGGTGATCAAAAAGGATAAGGTAACCAAGGACATGCCGAAGGTCAGTAGACCACCGATAAGGCTCAGTTTTGCGGACCATATTCCGGCAAGGGTGAGTATTCCGATGATAACAATGACAGTACCTAACCCATAAGAAAATACATAGGTGCCATTGGACTCGTGCCAACTGATGTTTTTGGCTACGGTCTTGCCCTCTGAATTCTTGTAGTCCTGATATTCGGGAGAGGGATGGGCATAAAAGAAACTCATAAATGGACTGTTCGCTACAAATGGTACGATACCATCGGCTTCGTATTGAAATGCTTTGAGTCCACCGATCCAGGCCATCACGATAAAAATACTGATACGGATTAGGTGAATAAAATAAGTCTGTGATTTTGCTAAATGCTGTAAAAGAGTATGCATGTCCGTTTGAATAGTTGTTCTCTACAAAGGTAAAAGAGAGCAAGATGTGAGGGAATGGACAAAAACGGTTATGACATAGATTATTTTGCCACGATGGATATGCCGACTTGTTCGCGGTACTGAGATGGCGATACACCTACATTTTTTTTGAAGTACCGGCTAAAATAGTGTTCGTCGTTAAAATGAAGATCATCTGCGATCTCTTTGATCGATAGATGGGTGAGATGTAGTAGTTTTTTTGCCTCCAAGGTCATGCGCTCTTGGATCAGGGTCGAAGGAGATTTGCCCAATTGTAATTTTATTTTTTTACTGAAGCGGTCGGTACTCAATCCTGCACGGTCAGCGTAGTACAGAACGCTCTTCTGTACGCGGAATACCCGTTCGAGCTCCTGTTGAAATTGATACCCTACGGTATTGTCCTGCAACGATAAAGGAACAAAATCTTTCATGATCTGTTTCTTTTCCTTGCTACAGAGTGCGAGTATAAGCTGTAAGTAGGCTTTGATGATGGCATCTGAATGATGGGGGATTTCGTCCTGTATTTTCTGATAGATGTTTTCTATTTCATTGAAAAGAGCAGGGGGAACCGTAACATAAGGTTGTACATAGATGTTATTGAAGAGTATGCCGTTGCAGGCCACTTCTTTTTTATGGTATTCGATGCAATAATAGTCACCGTGAAAGGAAAGCTGTCTAAATGTCGTTTCTGTGCTGGTACTAGTGCTCAGGTGTTGATAAGGAGAGAG
>JAITLW010000163.1 GCA_031277715.1 Sphingobacterium sp.
GAAGCTTTCTACGATGACGTTACCGAGGTCCCTGAAGAACATTTGTTTCAAACTCCTGGATATTCCGGACTAGACGATCAAGGTGAGTTTGGTACCCCTATGGGACAAGCTGTTTATACCTTCTTTGGTAATTTCCTCCGGGAAAGCCTTGGGCAAGACGATCCCGAGCAACAGTACTGGCACATGGTATACCCTCTTAACAAACAAGTATTACAATCCTTTCCAAATGCCAGTAGCCGACACGATGGTACACCTTTGCGACCACGTACACTTGTCATAAAAACAGCATCCGGCAACTATGCTAAAATAGAAGTCCAAAGCTATTATAAAGACATTCTTGACCCTTTAAAAATGATCCGTCACCACGATACACCAGCCGGCTGCATCAGCTTCCGTTACATTGTCATTAAAGCAGCCGATAGACGCTTTGGGTTTGTTGAACGCGGAAAAAAAATGACTATCAATATGACTACACGTAGAACCAATATCGCTCCTTAACACTGAATAAAACAATAAATATGAAAATCAATAAATTTATACAAACCGTATGGGTATTAGCTCTTTTTAGCATGGGTGCTTGTACCAAAACAGAAACACTTCCACTCGAGGAGGCCGTTAAAAACCGTATCGTTGAATATAAGATTGTAAACGATAATATGCCTCTATTGGGAGCGATTGACAACGACAACAATACAATTACCGTATATCGCCCTTATTACTCCGGCATAGATTTATTAATCCCGGAGATAAAGCTCGAGGCAGGAAGCATTTTAGTAGACAAAGACGGTAAAGAAATCAATTTAGATGGAGGCCTTATGCCTATTCCTATAGATACAGTGGGTTATCAATACCGCGTTTCTGGAAGTGACAGCAAAATCCGTACTTATTCGCTAATCATCAAAACCCAGGTCTATCCTTCCCCTCTAAAAGTGGGCTATTCTCTTTTAAAAACAGAAGCGGGAGGCATAGATCAGACAAGCCCCTATGAAATGGTATTAGGTGGTTCTGTATTGCTGTATGGCAACTTTGAATCGACCAGTACCAATTCGCGCTTTGAAATCAAACATCGGGCAAGTGGTAAATCCGCTAATGATCTATTAACTGTAAGTGTGATTAAAGTGACCAATGGAAATTATGTTGCTACACTTAAAACAGACATCAAAGCCGACACAGGTTATTATGATATCAAGATGTATCATCAAGGGCGTAGTGTTCAACTTCCACCGTTACGCATGGTTTTCAGAAAGCCAGGATCATTTGGATACAAGTCCGATGCAGAATGGACGAAAGCGCCCGGGGAGATTATCACCTTAACAGGCAACACAGCCAATACATTCTTCCTATATAATGCCACTTTGGTGGGTTTGAAAAGAGTATATATGAAAATCGTTTGGGACAAAACAAAATATGCTGAGTTTCCTGAAGGATTTCCAGAAACACTTCTGAACACTCCTATCGAGGTCGACATCGTCTCCTATAGCCGTGATGAATTAAAGATCCGGATGCCAAACCTTCCAGTAGGTAAATATGTAGGTCAGGCTGATGTGGGGGGCAGTTCCACTTCAGGTCACCAGGTACGTTCGGCTACTTTCGGCTTCTACCTTGACTATGAAGATTGGACCGGATGGGGCAATGACAACCTAACAGGATATGCTAGGGAGATGAATATACGCCAAAAATAATTAAATGATATAATAAAACAGCACGTAAGATAGATAATGAGAACATATATATTTAAACAAATAGTCGTACTTAGCGTACTCATCACAGCCCTGTCAGCTTCTTGTTCGAAGACAGAATATGAAGCTACAAAGCTCCCTTACAATGAAATTACAAAATTTGCAATTTCCGGCTTTGTAGATGGAGACTCCGTGATTGGGGTCCTATCCAATAAGGAGATACTCATTTATTGGGATCAATCCGTAGCCCTTCCTCAAACGATTCGCCCGACCATATCGGTTTCCAAAGGCGCCAGTGTACTTCCAGCTTCTGGTGAATCTGTTCCATTGGACGCAACTACTAAATTCGTAGTGACTGCCGAAGATGGTACAATTCAGGACTACACCGTGAGGTTTATATTGCAGCAACCAGATCCGATAGTATTATCTGTCAATAACACGAACCTACAATGGACAAACACCGCTATTATAAGTATCACAGGACAATATTTCCTCGCAGGCGGTCCCCCATCTGATATTCGTGTTTTTGCAAGGCGTTTACGTGATGGAGTTGAGTTTGACTTAAACATAGATCATAAATATACCAATTCCGTCACATTACGTGCCGAGCTTCCCCCATTCACAGCAGAAGCAGACACAGGTCGACACGACATCTTCTTGAAAGTGGGTCAAAAAACTATTGAGGCAGCTAAAGTTCGCATTAAAGCCCCTGCATTAGCACCTAATTTCTTCTCTTTTCTGAATGAGCCCACCAATATTTCAGGTGATGAAGAACTTTCTATACGTATAGACGATAAAATGAATGGTGAGATTCTAAAGTTCTATAGCAATCGGTTTTCCGAAATATGGTTCAATCTAGAACAGAAAAACACTAATTCCTACAAGCAACTAAAAATAAATAAGGTAACAGTAGAAGGAAATATCATTAAATTCAAAGTCCCCTCCGATCTAAACGATCTTACAGGTTACAAATTGTCCTCGATATGGTTCAGAATAAAGGATGCTTCACATTGGGAAGGATTCGAAACCTTTCTTTATGATCTCGGCACTAAAAATATTACCATTCAATAAGCCATGATTACGATCTGCCGTACAACCATTATTCTAATTATCTTATTCTCTGTTTACTCCTGTTATAAACTGACTGATGTTACACCTCATTATGAAGATGGCTATAGTCAGGTCATTTATGACCTTGCAGGGGACACACTCGCATCAGATGGCTGGGGGGAATACTATGAAAAAGGGGACATATACTTACGTCAACGTTATTTCACATCAAAACATCAAGATTCTATCCGTTTTGTACCATTGGGCAACGAATTGATAAATGCTGCAAAAGGTGTTAATACCAGTACAGATAACAGTATAAACTGGCTCATGGAAGCCCGCGAACATCCTAGCTCTGCCAAGGAAAATGATGCCTACTATAACAACAATGATAATAAAAGGCTCATATAATCTATCAATGTCGATAAATATATATATAGTTTCTATCTATTTGTAAAAAAAAAAAAAAAAAAA
>JAITLW010000234.1 GCA_031277715.1 Sphingobacterium sp.
GATTCCACTCGACGGAGGGATAGCCAAGACTTTGTTTTAGCTTTATTAAAAAGGGACTATAGTATTATCGTCCCTTTTGACTTGTTAGTTGTATCCCGGATTTTGTTGACTTTGGATTACTTTATTTGCATCCATTTCGCCAAGAGGGATAGGCAATAGTGTTTTGTAGAATGTTCTATCTATTGTTTTCTCTCTGTGAGTATGAGGAATAGAGCCTAGATCATCGTCAAAAGTAATTGACTTATTCCAGCGCATCATGTCAAAAAAGCGGTGTCCTTCAGTGAAGAGCTCTTTTGAACGTTCGTTGGCAATCATATCCATTGTGATTGTTGCTTGACTACTCAGTGCAAGATTTGGAGATCTTTTTCTGATCGCATTTAGATAAGTGGAAGCTTTTACAAGATCAGGGGTACTTGAACGTAAGGCTGCTTCTGCTGCAATAAGGTATACTTCTGATAATCGAATCACTTTAATATTTACGGCAGTAGTGTTGCTCGGGGTTTTCTTATCACCTGCTAGCGTTGTACTACCACTATATTTATAAGATGCACCAAATCTTGTACTGGAAACTTCGTCATAGGACATCACTCCTTTTCTAACATCATTGGCGTCTTGATTTAAAAGGTTAATAAAATCAGTACTAGCTGTAAAGTATCCCGCTGCTATTGTTGTGTTAGGATGGCCTCGGCGACGGTAGTAAGCCCCAAGTGATGTGTTCCCTAAGTCACCTTCTTTTGCGTAGATAGCCAATTCAAAAATAGATTCTGTACCAAATTCGGTAGTCCATGAGTCTACCCATCCGTTATTTTCGTAGAGTTTGTATACATTGGGCGTAATGACCGATTCTGCGGCTACTAGAGCATTTGTAAAATCCTCCATGTAGAGATAAGCTCTAGCTTGCATAGCTCTGTTAGCATAATAATTCAGAAAGCCATTTGTTTTGCTCTTAGGTAGTAAGGATTCTGAATCTTTTAGATCTTTTAGTATCTGCGTGTAATTCTCTTCAACTGTATTTCGACCTAATTGATCTTCCATTTCCAGTCTAGTAAGAGTTATCGGTACGCCAAATGCTGTCTTATTTTTATTATAAGGTTCACCATATAATCGGACTAAGTCAAAATAGATCATAGCCCTAGCAGTCAAAGCTTGTCCGATTGAGTTGTCAAAGTTTTCTGTAGATCCATTAGTTTTTAGTTTCTCTATTTCACTTAGGAGATCATTAATCTGTGCAATACAGTGATAGCCTTGAGACCAAATGCTAGAGTAGTTGTTTGTATTCTTAGAATGGTTGAACACATATAGATAGTCATATCCTCTACCTTGGGAGGTGATGGTAATATCTCCTCCTTTTGTGTCAGCATAAAGAGGGAAGTTACGACCATAGTAAGACCCACTTGCCATTTTACTCATCAATCCTCGAATGATAACTTGAGCGTCCGCAGCTGTCTTGATCGATTGATTGGCATCTATTGAATTGGTAGGAACTACATCCAGAAAGCCACTACATGAAGCGAAGCTACATACTGCAAATACACAGGATGCTAATATTATATTTTTCATGATTTGTCTAATTAAAGTTAAAAACTAAAGTCAATTCCAAAAGTATACGTTTTAGCTATAGGTGTTTCCCAACCTCTTGTACTATATTGATTTACTTCAGGATCCGCATTTTTGTATTTGCTGAAAGTTAGTAGATTGCTACCATTGAAGTAGACCCGTGCGTTACTGATTTTAACAGAATTTAGTAATGATTTGGGAAGATTATAAGCCAAGGATACGTTTTTCAAACGTAGAAAGGAGGCATCATAGAGGTGACGACTACTAACTTGGTTTACGTCTTCCAAATCTCGTCCAGATACCATTGGGAAGTGTGCAGATGTGTTATCTGGTCTCCACGTATCTTCTACGAAATATTGAGCATGGATACGTTCCCAGTAATAACCATCATCAGCTACATCTCTATTGCCCGCATCATAGATTTTTCCGCCAATCTTGTAATTGAAATTGAGCCCTAAAGCAAAGTTTTTATACTCCACATTGGAGTTGATACCGCCAAATAATTTAGGGATACCACTTCCGATAATAACCTGTTGCGCTTTTGTGTAATTGTTTGTCGCACCTCTGCCTTCGTATAGGAAATCTCCTTCCGAATCGTCTTTGGGATTATTGACAAACCATACATTTTTTCCATTGGAAGGGTCAGTTCCAGCCCATTCTAATCCATAGAAAGACAAAGTCGGCTGTCCTTCTCTGTATACTAATCGTGTACGTGCATCACCTCCAGTTGGGTCATACCATACAACTTGCGCTCCTTCATTGAGTGAAAC
This sequence comes from Sphingobacterium sp., assembly GCA_031277715.1. GTDB lineage: Bacteria > Bacteroidota > Bacteroidia > Sphingobacteriales > Sphingobacteriaceae > Sphingobacterium. The sequence goes on from JAITLW010000234.1 coordinate 2,328, forward strand.
TACTTTTGATTTGATGGTTGCACCGTTTATACTCAAAGTCCATTTTACATTTTCATTGTTAACAATATCAGATCCTAAAGTGAATTCTAGCCCCTTATTGTTAATTTGTCCTACGTTTTTGACAGAGGAGCTGAAACCCGTAATCATAGATTGTGGGACGTCTTGTATCAAATCTTTTGTATCACGGTTATAGTATTCTACCGTTCCAAATAATTTGTTCTGTAGTATTCCAAACTCTAGTGCAATATTGGATGCATAGTTCGTTTCCCAAGTTAGATTAGGGTTGGGAGAGTTTCCAAGACCTCCACCTGGTCTGGTCATATACTTATTTCCAAAAGTCACTAAAGGTCTCCAAGCATAATTGTCTGTGGGTAGGGTACCATTAACACCGTAGGAACCTCTTAATCTTAAGCTATTTATACTGCTGATGTCTTTTAGGAAATCTTCTTTTGCTAAATTCCAAGAAGCAGCTACTGACCAAAAGTTGCCCCAACGAACATCTGGACCTAGTTTTGAAGAACCATCACGTCTATAGGAGGCTGATCCATAGTATTTCTCATTGTAGTTGTATTCCGCCCTGGATAGTACAGATAGCATGTTGTTACCCCAGCTGTATGCTGTTGCATCCAAGACTCCTGCAGTAGCAACAGTATGTAACTCAGAGTTTGGAAGGTCTGTGCCAGAAGAACGCATATATTTAGTTTGGTTTTTTTCCGCTTCAAAACCAACCAAAAGCCCTAAGTTGTGTAATCCAAAGGATTTGTTGTAGTTCGCTGTTGTAGAAGATACCAATTTCTCGACATTGGTAGACATCTCTGATACTGATCCAAAGACGGAAGAAGCGGCATAGTGATTTGCACTGAAGTATATGTGATCCTTTGCTTCTGCATTATCATAGGAGAAGATCGTTTTGATGTTTAATTCAGGCAATAAGAAAACAGTTAATGAAGGGACCGCTGATATCCGACGGGTATTTGTCGAGTTTTCCCATTCATTATTGTAGTAATCATGGTTCTGTGCGTAGCTATTATATCGCTCTGTCCATGGTTTTCCTGTCTTATAGTCTGTAGGCCAATAGAATGGCCAAAATAGATTTCTTGATTGGAACAGATAACTTGTACTTGTATTTCGAGTATCATTTACCCCTGATTGATTTGTGTTCGCTATGTTAACGTTGGCGTTAAATTCTGCTATAGAACCTATTTTCTGTGTAAGATTCACTCGACCATTGATGCGGTCATAGTTGTTGATCACAGCCCTACTTTTGTCAGAAGTATATCCTAAAGAAGAAAAATAGCTTGTCGTTTCAGTACCTCCACTTATGGAAACATCATTCGTGTTGAATTTCCCTGTGCGGAAAAACACCTTATCCCAATCAAAGAATTTTCCATCTCTATTTTCTATACCATCAGTTTTTCCTTTGATAGTTACATTCTCAAACATAGAAGTACCATTCGTTGAGAACTCATAGCCATGAATACCAAAACCATAACCCGAGTTAGGTTGCCCATAAGATGAACCTGGAGACCAGTTTCTAGAGTTTAAACGCATTAATGTTTGTTCATTCGCCTGTTCTGGAGTTCGACCTGCAGCTATTCTTGAATCATAGAGAATGCTGTAAAGCATGTTGATTTGGTCCTGAGGAGATGCGGATTCGTAGTTGTCTGTTGCCCAAGTTGGACTTAGGGCAAGTGAACTTTTAAAATTAATTTTCGGACTTCCTGTCTTACCTCTTTTTGTCGTTATAATGATTACTCCGTTTGCAGCTCTAGAGCCATAAAGCGAAGCTGCTGCAGCATCTTTTAATACAGTGAGGCTTTCAATGTCATTTGGATTAAGAGTGCTCATTATATTATTAGAAGTTGCAATCTGTCCTGACATCTGAGATATATCTCCTGAAACGACGGGAACTCCATCAATAACATATAAAGGCTCGTTTGACGCATTCATGGAACCAATACCTCTTAATCGGATAGAAGAAACTGCTCCTGCTTGTCCTGAATTTGTTGTCACTGTCAAGCCAGCTACTTGCCCTGATAGTGCTTTTTCAAAAGAAGTAACTGGTTGTTTGTCTATGTCTTTGGCACTAACTGTAGCTGCTGAACCGGTAAAGGAGCTTCTTTTAGCGGTACCATAGGCGACCACCATTACTTCATCGATTGCCTGTTCGTCGGACGCCAATGTTACACTAATTGTCTTACGACCTTTTACTGGGATCTCTTGAGAGACATAGCCAACTGCTGAAACGACTAAAGTCGAGTTTTGGTCTGCATTGAGGGTGAAGAGCCCACTGGAATTTGTGGATGCGGCATTGGCTGTACCTTTGATCGCAATTGTGACCCCTGATAAGGGAGCTCCATTCTGATCGGTTACCTTCCCAGCAATTGAAACTTGCTGCGCGTTTACAACCTGTAAACCAGCGCTCGCCATCACACATAGTGTGGTGAGTAGATGATTTTTCATGAATAAGGTTTGTTTAGTTTATAATTATTAAGTTTATTTTGGTACTCCGGTCGGCTTCCGACCGGAGATTTTTTGTAATTGTCTAGGCGCTTTTTATGACTCCTATACCGGGACGGTCTGGCAGTATGCACAATCCATCCTTTACGGTCATTCCATCGTAAATATCATTTCCGATGAGCAAGGCTCCGTCTAGGTCAGCCCAATCTACCAAAGGAGCGAGCTGTGCAGCCGCAGAGATAGCACAGGATGTCTCGGTCATACAACCCAGCATCACTTTCATCTCTAGCGCACGGGCTAGTTCGGCCATCTGTTTGGCTTCACGCATCCCCGTACACTTCATCAGTTTGATGTTAATACCTGTATATACGTCTTTTAATTTTGGTACATCGACCAGACGTTGGCAACCTTCATCTGCGATAGTAGGGATGGGGGAGTGCGCTGTCAACCAGGCGTTCTCATCAATCATCTCTTTTGGCATCGGTTGTTCCAGAAACACAACATTTTGTTCATGTAGCCAATGTGCCATTTCTAGTGCTTCTTCCTTGTTTTTCCAGCCCTGATTGACATCCGCACACAATGGCACGTCTGTAACTGAGCGAATGGTGTCGATAATCATTTTATCGGTATCCAATCCGAGTTTGACTTTTAGGATTTTAAACTGTTCTGCCTCTTTTACTTTTTTCCGGATCATCTCTTCGCTATCTATACCTATGGTATAGGATGTAGGTGGGATACGGTCTGGATTCAATCCCCATATTTTGTAGTAGGGCTGTTGCATGATCTTGCCTAGTAAATCGTGGAGTGCAATATCAAGTGCTGCTTTTGCTGCCGTGTTCTTTTCTTGAAGTAAATCAATATAGTGGAGAATCTCTTCTGTCTCAAAAGGGGATGAAAAGTGACTTAAATCTACTTTTCGAAGGAAGTTACATACGCTTTCTTGAGATTCACCTAAGTATGGGGGCATGCTGGCCTCTCCATATCCAATGATGCCTTCATATTCGATTTCGGTCAGTACTACCGGTGTGGTGGTACGGCTGAACGATGCAACGGTAAATACATGACGCATTTCTAGGGTGTAAGGCCTAAAGCGTAATGTGAATTTACCCATCTTTTTTATTTCCCAGGAATTGCTGCTCATGGTTGTATCTGTCGTTTATTTACTTATCCGTATTACGGCACTTTTTATTTTTTGTAGAATGAGTTATCTTGGATGGCTTGGATTGCATTGTCGTGTGCTCCGATGTAACGTTTTGCGGCAACGACACTTCTAGTCTGGAAGTCATCATAATTGTTAGCGTCTTTTAGCATAGAGTTGATACGTACCGTTCCTGCAGAATGGATAAATTCTCCATTGCCTATATAAAGGGCTACGTGTGTAACTCTTGCATTTGCATTCTTCGCTTTACCAGCGGCAAAGAAAAGTAAATCTGCAGGCTTTAAGTTTTTTAAAGCTTTGCTCGCGTCAAAATGTCCTTCGCTGTCAAGAATGTCTACTGCTTCGCCAGCTAATACTTGTTGAGAAGCGTCACGAGGAATCACATAACCATTCATAAAGAATGCAGTTTTGGTGAAGCCACTGCAATCTACGCCTTTGACAGAGGTACCGCCCCAAAGGTAAGGTAGACCCAACATGCTCTTGGCGCTACTTAGTACATTGTCGGCAGTTAGATTTCTGGATTTTATCCAATCTTCCATGACAATTGCTTCGTCTTTGGGGATGTATCCAATCCGTCCATCTGGATAAGCAACTTCATAATATTGTGGAGTTTCTTTTTGTAATGCCAGGATATTACCATAGACCAAATCCGATATACGGATGCTTTTTGCGTCTGGTTTTGAATAGGCCTTACCAAAATCATTGGTATAGACTACTTTTTTTCTGCCTTTCCATTCCTGTAGATTCGCTTTGGTCATTGGTACCAGAGAAGATGTCGGTACCCATGAAATGTAACCTTCGGGTGTACGTACCCTGTATTCTCCATTAGATTTTTGTAATAGATCTACTTGTGTGCCTAATAGAGCCTGCGACGCCATCTCGGAAGCATGTCCAGGTTTTGTCCGTAGATTGGCTACGGATAGGTTAATGATCCCTACCGTTGTTGTACCAACGGACGTATCTGGATAAAGTTTCATTTTAAGCTGCGCACCACTTTTTTGTAGTTTTTCTTCCAGAAAAGAGAGTGCATTAGCTTCTGTGGTCTGTATGGTATATGTATTGGTTTGTAGGTCCGAATCCGTGAGTTCGATTAATTTCGTTCTTTTATCTGGAGCGAATTTCAATTTAGCTTCTTCTATAGTCGCTACGATACTTTTGTATTTTGTAGAATCGACTTGTGCAGAGGCTGTCACCGATGAAAATACTACTAATACCGGAAAGCAGAAATATGTAAGTTTTTTTATCATAATCATAATCTCAATGGTGAGGAGGATCTTATTAAGTAATGTCTAAATTACGATAAAAAGGCAAAGAAGTGCAAATAATAATGAATTAATTAAATGTTTTTGCGTTTTTCTGTTGAAAATTTGATGAAAATCAGAAAACCATTGAATTTTTTAAGATGATGTTCTTGAGTACTGCCAAAAATAAAAAAGGAGCTAAGTAGCTCCTTTTTCGTGTTTTAAAATAATCCGATTTGACCATCGTCATCGGTTTGTATATCGTCTGGATTGGTGATTTCTAACGTAATGGAATCAGCGCCTGTTGTATCTTGGTCCGAGTCATTGGTCGGAGGTACAGCAAGGTCAATCTCTTCTTTTAGGCTAGTTACTTTTTGTACATTATGGAAAGAAAGTCTATTGCCCTGTGCTTTGATTTTCTTGACGTCAATCAGTTCATTCAAAGATTGTTCTATTGTTTCCTCCAATTGGGATTTACCTTTTAGTTGGTCAATCCTGACCACCGGATCTGGGTTGTTTGTCAATAGAATCAATTTGGAACCCGGTTCTTCGTTGATGAAAGAAACTCGTTTTCCGACTTGTATGTCGTCAAATAGGAAACGTTTTACATAATAGGCTTCCGATTTTCCGTCTTTATGTACGGCGGTGTAAACGTGGTTCGGAAGGTGCTTCTCTATCCGGATCATTTTCTCATCAAAATGATTGTTAAGATCAAAGTTTGATAATTCAAATGAACCGTCTTGGAATACCATTAGAATCTTGTCGTCTCCGTCAAACTCTCCTAAGAATTTGCCGCGTTCATCTGCATTAAGTCGTTTTAAAACTTCATCATACCATATTTTTCGACCAGCAAGAGTAGATACACCCGCGCTTTTGAACGCTATTTTCTTTACAGGGTATTTGGAGACAATATTTCCCATCGAGCCCTTGCCTTTAATAGCTATTTCGGCAAAATCCTGATCAAAGGTTGTTTTTCTCAGCTTAGTATGTGGTTTGAGCTGTATGTTTACGACTTCTGCTTCGCCATTTGGATTGGCTGAGAAGTAGAGGATCTTAGAACCTTTGGTACCCTTGCTAACATCGTAATCCTTGTCTCGGGTCACGGCTGTTACGGAGAACCTTTTAATATAGGTTGTACCATTTGGACCGTCTTTATATATGGTATTGTATATTGTCCGTTCGTCTCCTTTTTTGAATACAGCGACATGGATGATGTCCTTACCTACGAAGACTTTATCCTGTACTTTCACAACACTGTACTTTCCATCTTCGCGGAATACGATGATATCATCAATATCCGAACAGTCTGAAACAAACTCATCTTTCTTCATGCTCGTACCGATGAACCCTTCTTCGCGGTTGACGTATAGTTTGGCGTTGGCCAATGCTACTTGTGAGGCTTCTACTTTGTCAAAAATACGGAGCTCAGTTTTGCGCTCGCGTCCTTTTGAATATTTGCTCTGTAATTTTTCAAACCAACTGATCGTGAATTCAGTGAGTTGACGAAGGTTTTTCTTAACTTCTTTAATTTCATCCTCCAAAGATTTCATTTGCTCATCGGCTTTCTTGACGTCAAAGCGCGTGATGCTACTCATCGGTTTGTCGATCAGCTTTTTGTAATCTTCGGGTGTTATTTCACGGTAGAATTGCTCAAAGAAAGGAGTGAATAACTGGGTAAGAACCTGGGTCACCGTGTCAAAATCACCAGAGTTTTCATAGTCTGGATGTTTGTACATCCCCTCTTGGATAAAGATTTTGAGTAG
>JAITLW010000250.1 GCA_031277715.1 Sphingobacterium sp.
CCACCTTTTTCACCAAACTCCACAAGGCTCTCGCCTGCTAGACGCATAAAAGCTTCGCGCACCGCCACCCTGCTTACCGCAAGTTTCTCCGCCCAGGCACTTTCAACCAAACGCGCACCACCAACCAATTGACTTGACAGGATTTTTTTCCGAACCTCTATATAGACTTTATTCGCCAGCGAATCTTCTTTCATGTGTAATAATTATTTCATGATCCGCCAACGCGCAGATCGGTTTCCCTTTTAACTATCATTATATTGCTCCGATTGTCTCCGACGAGTTCCTTTCGTCGGTTTACCGAAATGAAATATCCATCCTTTTGCTCTCGTGTTTACCCAATACGATTACATGGACATTTCATATTGTATACAATTTACCCCAAATTTAGGAATACACAACCATTATTAAAAACCTTATTAGAACCGACCTTCAGAGGCATCATAAACACGCTGAGGTATCAATACAAATACTTCTCCTTTAGCTTTCCAACTGGTCGTGTGGTTCCCTTTTAGGATATTAACATTAAATTTACTACTTTTTGCTGTATTATTTATATTCCAGAATCCATCTTTTATTCCTGTGACAAGGACCTCATATTCTTTATCCCCCGGCACATTGATTTTAATTTCTTCTTCTAGAAAACGATCTGATTTGGCAACAATTAGAATACGATCAGCCAATTGTATCTCGTAATAATTCGCATGCTCTTTATATTGTACAGGTAATTTTTGAGCACCATCTTCCGTCATCTGAAATACTGTTGCATAACTCGTATGAACCGCCTTCTCCTTCGGCTTAACCAAGACACGTGTCCCTCTAGCTTCTGGCCAAGGTGACTTTACCTGATACAGATCCCCAAATACTAAAGCAGAAGAATCGCCCGAATGCAAAACCACATCTCTTTCAGCAGCTTTTGGCTTAATCATATCAACAAAGGCAACACCTTTAGCTCCCTTAAACTGACTATTTAAAACAAAACCGTCCTCATTGACAATAGGCTTATTCAACGTATTAATCTGCCAATAAGGCTCGAAATCAGCATTATTGGTTTCCAGCTCATCCAACAGCACAATTACTGCTGGTACGTCTGTCCGGTCCATATTCAAGAACAAGAAACTACGTGCATAAGACTTCACCTTAGCAGAATATGCTGCTGTCAGGTCCACATTAAAATAACTATAACTTGGTTTGATAGCATCTCTACCTGTTGCTGAGGCACGAATTTCCCCCGTATGGTACCAAGAGTCGCTAAGAACCTCTTCCTTTGTCTTTGGAAAACGCTGACTGAATCGCGTACCGCCATCGTTTGTCTTGGTCCGGAATAGCAAAGGCTCATTAGGGTCCCGCACCAAAAGCATACTATGCGACACAGAGCGTTTGTTAAAGTTGAAATCATAAGGCGAACCGTACGAAAGATACAGTCCCAAATCTCCAACCTGCATACCATGATGGTAGATCTGCAAGGCCCCAGCATCTGCATGCTGATGGTTCCCGAAATGATAGCCACCACCTTTTATCTCCGCAATTACATCATTACTTGTCTTCTCCTCACTCCATCCCGTGCGTGCCACCATGGATCCCAATATCGGACCAAAATCCTTGGTCAAAGGGAGTTCCGACCGATCAAAATCAGGTTTGATATTCGGATCATTCAGCAACAGAAAAAGAACCGGGTTATCTGGCAGTCCGCCCTGTTTTAAGAACTCAGCCTTTACGACCGCACTCCCAGAGTAAGCATAACAAAGCAACATGGTCTGTGGATTTTTCCAGTAAAAATCATCGCTGGAATTGTACTTCACATTGAACATATCACCATCACGCAGCATCTTTCCGTCCGGGGTACGCATGTACAGCCAATAGTAAGGCATGTTTTTGATATTGTCATCGAACACAGGATACCCCAACATCCGATAGAACAGCCACGCGCCATGCATCTCCCAGCCAAAGCGGTAACCACCATAATCGATCCCTTGATTATGCCGAGGCGACTGGTACTCAAATTTGCGCATTGGAACAAGTTGCTCCAGCACGCTATAAGACACATATTTATAAGGCTCCGGATCTTCATCATACACCGCTATGCTCCACGAAAGCATATCCCTACAGATCTGAGCCTCGTTACCATGTCCATTGATAATGCTCTCCAAGCCATAAAAAGGAGGCCAACCAACCTCCATATCCTGAACTAAACGGTTAAAATCCTTACGCATTTTAGCTCGAACCTCCACACTCATCAACTGATAACACCAATCATACACCAATGCCCCAGTGTAAATAGCCCTACCCAATTCACGGGTTATATCGCCATACGTTACATTCCCCAGCTCCAATACAGACAAATACCTAGACGCCAAATCCACGGCCTCTCTCCCTACTTTATCATCGGCAGTCATCAAATAATAAAATGCCTTTTTCTCGATCACCTGTTCCAATTCTTCATTGTAGAACATTTCCTGATGGTCATCCGTCATGAAAGCATACGGTTTCAGAGCCACCTCCTTAACCTTGCTCCAGGCAGGGGCATTCTCTTCAGATAACAAGCGTCCTTTGACCACTGGCAGACTTTCACTGTTCACCCACAGTCTCGGCCTTTGCGTCGACGGCACTACTTTGGCCTGATAATTTTCGGCCTCAACTGGTGCGGCCGGCGCCACATAAGGTTTAATATGAACACGCTGTACAACTAAATTATCTGGTAGCCATATTTTCAAGTTATCACCCTTGCCTTTTATTTCGAACTTACCGAGCTCCTGCTTCCCCCCCATCATATTGTTATAGACAATACGCTTCGTTACACGTTGCTCACCCAGCTGAAAATAAGCTACCTTCGTCAACATCCCTGTCTTATCCGTCCGTTTTAATAATTCTAGATCCTTAGGCCAGGCTTCCGTCTCTAAAATATACCAACCTGTCGCAGGCACGTCAATCTTCAATTCTACATCATGCAAGCCATTTGGATATCCTTCTCCGGCAACACCCTTCAACAGTACTCCTCGCTCTTTATGTCCAGTCGTTCGTTCTAACTCTACCGTCTTCTTATTTACCTTTCCTTGACTCAACAACACAGAAATCCCCTCTTGCTGTCCATAAGAAACTGACATCAGAAACACTATTATAAGTGACAAAAAACACCTTTTCAACATCAAACTATTTACCATCTATTATACAATCATTACGTCAACAGGGAGGGAGTACTGCTACTCCCAGCCTGGATTTTGTGTCAACTTTGGATTTACGTCTCTTTCTGCCTGAGGGATAGGCCACAGGTAATAGTGATCAGGAAATCCACGCTGCCTTATTTGCGTACCATTAAAATCCGTCATCCATACTTTATCCACCACTGTTTTTGCGATCTTCCATCTTCGTATATCGGAATACCGTTGTCCTTCCCCAGCCAACTCTACCATACGCTCGTGACGTATGCGCTCACGCATCTGCTCCTGATTCAAGCCCGTTGGCAAGTTTGGCATCTTTACCCGTCCACGAACAGCATTGACAGCGTCATAAACAGACTGATCCGGTGTTGCTAAAGCCTCATTCTTAGCTTCCGCATACATCAGTATCACATCAGCCAATCGAACTAGAGGGAAATTTTGAGGCATATTATCCTGTAACGTGTAAACAGAGCCTGTTTCCACAAATTTACGCCAAGCATAGCTACCATTGGTCCACACTGGAACATAAGCATTAGGATCTGTCGTTACTACAGGAAACTTATACAGGTAACTCACCCCGCCGCGTCCTACAAAAGTAGACCATGGCACGACGATAGACTGATGCATACGTGGGTCACGCTTTTCAAACAACTTACGTACTGAAGCTTCATCTTTCCAGTCCTCCACACTATTAGGGTTGAAAGTCTGTCCCTTTGCATTTTTATAATTTGCGAAATCGAAAGGCGTCCCATCTTCCATCTCATAAGCATTCACCAACTTTGGTGTAGGCCTTGTGCGCTGTGATCCTGTTGTAGCTCCCCTGGCATTCCCGTAATTACGATCCGTCGCAATACCATTCCCTTTCTCAGCGATATACTGCACATCAAAGATTACCTCACTGTTATTATTTCCAGCTACCCTAAATAGGTTATGAAAATCTGCGTATAATTTCCTATCACTCTTATCCATCAACTCTTTAAAATCTGCCGCAGCCTTATCATACTCCTTGGCCCATAAATGCGCTTTACCACGCATCGCCAGAGCAGCCCATTTCGTAGCCCGCCCCTTATTTGAAGCATCGTAAATATCCGGAAGCGACTCATAAGCATCTGTCAAATCTCTCACGATAAACTCATACACTTCTTTCTCTGTATTCCGAAGCGCAAATGACTCATCCACATTTATAGGAGTATCGTACAATGGCACTCCGCCAAAATAATCCCACAACTTGAAGTAAAAATATCCCCTAAAAAACTTTGCCTCCCCGGTACTTCTTTTCTTTACAGCATCGTTCATCGCAATATTAGGAATATTCTTCAGTGCCGTATTTGCACGGTACACACCTTTAAAAAATATACCCCAAGAATCCAGATAGAATGCCGCATTTGCAGGAAACACACCTGTTGTCAGTCCTGTTGCAAAAGATTGGTAGGAGATATCAGTATAATCATCCATCATACCGTACATAACGATACTATTCGTGAACTCCCTATTCGCGTGATATAGTGTATTAACCCCCATCACAGCATCCTGCTCCGATTTCCAAAAACTATCTTCCGAAAGCCCCTCCAACGAATTTCTATCCAAAAAATTACTACAGGAACTCAAAAGAGCGAAAGCAAGCGAAGCAGCTATTATTTTATTAAATTTCTTAATCATGGCTTTTCGTTTTAGAATGTCACATTTAATCCCACTACCCATTGCTTCATCAACGGATACGCAACACCTGCATTCTCTGGATTATAACCTTTGAATTTCGTGAAGGTGAAGTAGTTTTCCAAGTTAGCAAACACCCGAAGTCGCTCTACCTTAAATCTAGTAGAAGTCTCTTTCGGCAAGGCATAACCAAGTTGCATAGACTTGATCCGCAAGAACGATGTATTATGTAGCCAATAATCACTATAGACCGTATTCAAGGCACTTCCTGAATTGCGTAGGCGAGGATATTCAGTAGATTTATTTTCTGGTGTCCAGCGATTCAATACCTCTTTGCTCTGTAAGAACCCTTCGTTAATATTAAATGTGTTGAATCCATCGTTGCCCCAGTACTGCTTCACACCTCCTACACCGTGAGCCACTACATTCAAATCAAAGCTCTTATAGCCGACACTCACATTCAATCCATAGGTGACTTTTGGCAATCCTGAGAAATCTTTAATGACGCGATCTTGATCATTGAATACCTTATCACCGTTCACGTCTTTATACAACATATCTCCGGGTTTCGGTTCACCACCGACATAAGTTCCAAATGTATATCCGTCAGCCTTCAGTTGGTCAATTTCACTTTGGTCCTGAATTATGCGATCAAACTCAAGCATATAGAAGCTATTAAACGGCTTTCCTTCCATAGTAATATAATAATCACTAATAGATTTATCTCCGTTAAACTTCAACACCTTATTACTTAAGAATGAAATATTTCCGTTTACCCCATAAGACCAATCACTTCCGATCTTACCGAAATACCCTGCCTGCAATTCAACTCCCCTATTGCGCATTTCAGCCACATTCTGCCAAGGAGGTAAAAAATTACCCATGACTTTCGGAATAGGCAATTTCGTCAGGATATCCGACGTATTACGATCAAAATACTCCGCACTGAATGTCAACCTATTATTCAATAATGCGAGATCTAATCCAATATTGGAGATCGTTGTAGTTTCCCATTTGATCTTGCTGTTAGCAATTTCTTTAGGCGCAACCCCCTGATTCAACTGTCCGCCGAATGGGTATAGATACGATCCGTAAACCACCTGATAGGTATAATCACCAATCCTGTTATTACCGAGACGTCCCCACGATCCTCTAATCTTGATTTCATCAAAGACAGCCTTCAACGGTTCCGCAAAAGACTCCTCTGTTACCCTCCATCCGGCAGAGAATGACGGAAAAAAGCCCCATCTATTTTGCTTTGCAAACCGAGATGATCCGTCGTAACGGGCATTTGCCTCAAACAAGTACTTCCCTTTAAAATCATAGTTTATACGGCCAAAATAAGACTGTAATGCATCATCAGTTCCAGAACCATTTATTGCCTCCAGGTTCGCTCCCGCATCCAAGATATATATCGCGTCATCCCCGAGTATATCGTTCTTTTTCGCATCAAACTTATCCATTCGGTTATACTGCTGATCGAAACCTACAAGAACCCCGATATTATGCTTATCCGCTATAGTCTCACGGTACCGCAATAAGGTATTCAGCACCGTAGAGTAATTTCGTATACTACCATTGAATAAGCTACTAACACTAGGCTTCTTTTGATACTCTAGTCCGGTCTGTAGATTCCACAGCGCAAATGGTCTAGCATACTCCCAATTTCTATTATTATTATAATTAAAACCAAAACTACTCTCCCATTCCAGATTCTTCATAAAGTTCACAATACTAAAGAACTTCAATCCCAGCTTTTGACGTTCATAGTCTCCCCTTACGTTATCTACATAAGCGCGCGGGTTTGAACCCTGAGGCATACCAGGAAACATCTCGCCACCATAGCGCCCGTCTTCAGCCATCGGAACCACACCTGGCGTCGTGTTACGAATCGCATTAAAGAAACTCGCTACATCCAATGGGTCACGATTTGACCAAGAACCAAACACATTTCCGCCCAATGTCAACACATTCTTTATCTTGGTATCAGCGTTGATTCTAAAATCATATTTTTTGTACTCAGAGTTATCGACCAGACCTTTATTATCCAAGAAACCTAAAGACATCGCAAAGTTGCCTTTCTCTCCACCGCCACGAACAGACAAGGTATGCTCCGTCAGTGGCGAGGTATTCAACATTTCTTTATACCAATCTGTATTTGGATATAGCGGATTACCCGCTGCAGACTCTTTGCGCCAATTCTCGATCAGCGCCGCGCTATACTTTTCACGACCTTCGGATTCGTTAACCAATTCCATATGAGTCGCCATATCAGTTATAAAATCGATATTTTTAGCAACCTGTTGCTGTCCAAAATACCCATTATAAGTCACCGTAAAGTCTTCACCCTTCCCACGCTTTGTGGTTACTAAAATGACACCATTTGCAGCTCTTGAGCCATATATCGAAGCAGAGGAAGCGTCCTTCAGTACCGAAATACTCTCCACATCATTAGGGTTCACATCATTTAAGGCACCTGGTACACCATCAATAACGACCAATGGAGAAGCATCATTCATTGTCCCCTTACCTCGTACCAGTAGATTAAAACCCTCCGCACCGGGAGTTCCCGATGTCTGCGCGATATTAAGCCCTGAAGCTTTCCCTACCAATGCCGATGCTAGATTCATATTGGGCCGACTCACAGTCGACTCATCAAATTTTACACTAGACACCGAACCTGTTAGGTTCTCTTTCTTCTGCTTACCATACCCCACAACTACTACCTCTTCCAACTCACTTTCACTGGATTCCAGCACCACCGCCTGGACATTCGATCCACTCACCACCTTGGTTTTAAATCCAATCGAACTAAACTGAACCTTATCTCCAGCCGAACCACTCAGTCGGAACTTACCTTCTGCATCCGTTACTGTCGATAACGACGTGGAGAGATTTTTAACCTCTGCACCACGCACCGGTCGTCCCGCTTCGTCCAATACCTGTCCCACCAGCTGTTGTTGAAAATTAGTTAAGGATCCTGACAGATTCAGGACAGAAGACAAGGGGGCATGCGCGCTGTGGGTAGCCGGCTTAGCGCCAGCAAACGCACTCCATGTAATAAAGGGAACCGCCAACAATGCGTAGTTCCGATTTACCACGTCCCTGATTTTAAACTGCTTTAGTTTCATCGATACTCAGGTTAAAATGATTTAAATTAACGATTTATAATTCTCTAGTTATTCTGGTTTTCACCAACGGATCAGTTAAAACAAATAGCATCTTTTTCGAGACCCTATACTGATACGCATCATAATGAATACAATTATATACATATTATGTATACAATACAATATGTTTTTTAAACTTTTTATATTCAAAACAATATCAAAATAATGTTTAGATACCTAAAACACCGCTCAAGACACCTACCGAGAACGTTTTCGGTAAACACGAAATAGTACTACAATTTATTTTGTATACATTTTGTAAC
>JAITLW010000276.1 GCA_031277715.1 Sphingobacterium sp.
TGATTGCGGTGTTATTTACGTTTATCCCCTTCTTTCTAAATATGTATGCGCTGAAGGGCCTAGATTCCTCGGTGGTGGGGATATTGCTGTATATCAATCCGACGATTGCCTTTTTATTAGCGGTCTTTTATTTTGAAGAATCGATAAACGGAGTACAGATTGTAGCCTATGGGCTGATTTTTCTGGCTGTTGTTATTTTTAATGTGGCCTATATCCGCTCTCAGCGCAAGGCTGTTGGTGATAAAGTTTTAACTGCATAGCGATGGATATTGAGGTGCAATTGCAACAGGTTTTTGACCTTCCCCCTGCTCAGGTTAGGGAGATAAGCCAATATTTTGTTGAGGAAACTGTCGGTAAAGGGGAGTTCTTTTTGGCAAACGGACAACGCGCCGACCGATTGAGTTTTATTGCTTCCGGGATATTTAGGGTATTTGCCCAAACTGAAAGTAAAGAAGTGACGCAGTGGATCGGTGGCGAAGGGTACTTTATTACAGATCTGTCTTCTTTTCTGTTTGATAACTCCAGCCGTTGGCAGATTCAGGCATTGACAGATGCAAAGATATTGTCATTATACAGGAGTGACTATCAGCGTTTCGAATCCTTGCTCCCGCAATGGAATGTAGCAGAGAAGCGTTTTATAGCGAAGTGTTTTATGGTGCTGGAAAGCCGGGTATTCGATTTTATATCGTTGTCGGCAGAAGAACGCTATCTGCAGTATTTCGAGCAGCATAAGGCTTTTTTTAACCAGGTGCCCTTGCAGTTTATAGCTTCTGTCTTAGGAATTACACCAGAAACCCTTAGCCGTATACGAAGTAAGGTGGGGGGCTGAGTACCCTACAACGGAAATTTATCTTCTTGATAAATGTCAAGGGCGTTGTTTCTGAACGGAGATAACTTTGTGTTATGAAACGGAAGATAGAAACAACAATTCTCATTGATGCGCCCATCGCGGCGGTCTGGTCGGTGCTGACCGATTTTACAAGCTACCCTGTCTGGAGTCCTACTATACAGAATTTTGACGGTATACCTAAGGTTGGACAACGTACTAAAGTGTTGTTACAGCAGCCTGGTGGTATGCGGATAACGATGAATCCTGTTTTCCTAAAACTGGAGACAAACAGGGAAATCCGGTGGAAGGGAAGGCTCTGGATAGATGGAATCTTTGATGGAGAGCATTATTTTATAGTAGAGCCTGTAGCTAATGGGCAAACCCGGCTTATCCAGGGGGAATTGTTTTCCGGAATATTGATTCCTTTTTTGAAGAAGATGATTGATGTGGATACAAAAAATGGCTTTGTGCTTTTTAATGCTGCACTGAAAGCCGAGGTGGAAGGAAGGTACTAATGGGCCGGAGCCAAGACCTGGATTATAGGTATTGCTCCAGGTCTCCTTTTCCTTCACGGACGACTTCAAATTCGCCCTCGGTGACATCCACTACAGTAGAAGCGACGTTGTCTCCATACCCACCATCTATGACGAGGTCAACAAGTTCTTGGTACTTTTCGTAGATTAACTCGGGATCGGTAGAGTACTCGATAATATCATCTTCGTCGTGAATGGACGCTGTCACGATGGGATTGCCCAATTGTTTGACAATTTCACGTACAATATTATTGTCCGGAACACGGATACCTACTGTTTTCTTTTTCGAACTTAATAGCTTAGGAACCTGCCCGCTGGCATTAAAGATAAAGGTAAATGGACCTGGTAGTGCTTTCTTCAAAACACGGAAAACAGTTGTGTCGAAGGGTTTGGTATATTGTGAGATATCAGTAAGGTCATAACAGATAAAAGAGAGGTTTGCTTTATCTGTTTTCAGTCCCCGTATCTGACATACCCGTTCTATTGCTTTCTGATTGGTGATGTCACAACCGATACCATATACGGTGTCGGTGGGATAGATGATAACTCCACCCTTGCGTAATATCTCTACCGCTTGGTCAATGTATTTTTCGTTTGGCTTGTCGTTATATATTTTTAGTAGCATGTCGATTGTTATTTGGTATGGTCTTACTTCCTCTTAAAAGAACAACAGCCAAAATGTTTTGTTTTGGCTGTTGTTCTTTATATTAAAACTCTGCGTTGTTTGGCGTCCTTGGGAAAGGAATGACATCTCTGATATTGGTCATGCCTGTAGTAAATAATACCAAACGCTCGAAGCCTACACCAAATCCGGAGTGAGGGACAGTACCAAAGCGGCGTGTGTCTAAGAACCACTCCATTTCTGATGCTTCAATACCTACCTCGGCCATGCGCGTCAAAAGTTTCTGTAAGTCTTCTTCACGTTGTGAGCCTCCAACCATTTCGCCAATACCTGGGAAAAGGATGTCCATAGCACGTACTGTATGGCGACCTTCTGCATCGGGTTGGTTTTGTTTCATATAGAACGATTTAATCTCACGTGGGTAGTCTGTAAGGATGACAGGCTTCTTGAAGTGTTTTTCGACTAAATAACGCTCGTGCTCTGACTGCAAGTCAGCTCCCCAACCTTCGATAAGGTATTTGAATTGTTTTTTCTGGTTGGGCTTGCTACGCAATAAAATATCGATAGCCTCTGTATAGGTCAAACGTTCGAAGTTGTTTTCCAATACAAAGTTCAATTTTTCAACAAGATTAAGTTCTGAACGCTCGGCTTGTGGTTTCGATTTCTCTTCTTCCAACAATCTGTTTTTCAAGAATTCAATTTCTTCTGGGCATTGCTTTAGCGCATACTTGATGACATATTTCAGTAGGTCTTCGGCCAAATCCATGTTGTCCTCCAATTCATAGAATGCCATCTCCGGCTCAATCATCCAGAACTCGGCCAAGTGACGGGTCGTGTTGGAGTTTTCGGCACGGAAAGTAGGTCCAAAAGTATAGATGTTGCTAAAAGCTAAAGCCGCAAGTTCGCCTTCCAGCTGTCCGGAAACGGTTAGATTTGTCGCTTTACCAAAAAAGTCTTCCTTGAAATCTACTTTTCCATCTTCAGTCAAAGGTGGATTGATAGGGTCTAGCGTAGTAACTCTAAACATCTCTCCAGCGCCCTCGGCATCAGAACCTGTGATGATAGGAGAGTGGAAATAGAGGAAGTCGCGTTCTTGAAAGAACTTGTGAATAGCGAATGATAAGGCATTGCGTACTTTGAATATCGCATTGAATGTACCTGTACGTACCCGCAAGTGTGCAATCTCACGAAGAAATTCCAAACTGTGTTTTTTGGGCTGTAAAGGATACTTTTCTGGATCGGAGTCACCGATAATAGAAACCTCTGTTGCTTTTACCTCTACACGTTGACCTTTTCCTTGCGACTCGATTAAATTACCTTTTACACGAACGGCAGCACCCGTAGTGATTCTTTTTAGAATCGCATCAGGCGTGTTTTCAAAATCAACTACGGCTTGGATATTATTGATGGAAGAACCGTCATTGATAGCTATAAATTGGTTATTGCGAAATGTTCTAACCCAGCCTTTTACGATAACTTCTTTTCCAAAATCTTCCGATTGTAATAATTCTTTAATTCGTGTGTGTTCCATTTTTAGTTAAGGGAATTTTTTCTTTTTCTAATACTACAAAAATACGCTATATTATTTGCTAATCGTCAACAAAAGCGCAAAATGTTATTCATTTTGATACTTATTTAACGCAGATTCTGTATGAACTGCGGGATTTTTGCCAAATAATCTGCCTCATCCAATAGTTTGACAAATGCAGTGCCTACGATAGCGCCATTGGCGTAGGTAGTCGCTTTACGAAATGTCTCTTGATTGGATATACCAAATCCAATGATAAAGGGATTGTCGAGATCCATATCCTTGATTCGTTTGAAGTACGCCTCAGCTTGGTCTTTTACTTCCAAATTTTTGCCGGTAGTGGCATTGGAAGAGAGCAAATAGATAAAGCTACTCGATAGCTTGTCGATCTTGCGTATCCGTTCTTCTGAGGTCTGTGGGGTTACCAGGAAAATATTGCTGATACCGTTTTCCTCGAAAATATGTTGATAGAGTTCTTCGTACTCATACATCGGTAAGTCTGGAATAATGGTCCCATTGACGCCTACTTCTTTACAGGCTTTACAGAAATTCTCTACCCCAAAACGAATTACCGGATTGACATAGCCCATTAGGAATACGGGAATGGAGACGTGTTTGCGGAGGTCTTTGAGCTGTTCGAATAGAACGCTAAGGGTCATTCCGTTTTTGAGTGCCTCTTCGGAACTATGCTGAATGGTAGGCCCATCAGCAACAGGGTCTGAATAGGGGAAGCCAATTTCCAAGAAATCAGCACCAGCTTCTTCTAATGCTTTGGCAATGGTAACGGTACTGTCCAAAGTGGGATAGCCCGCCGTAAAATATATGGACAATAGTCCGTTTGCGTGTTTGTTGAGTTGCATGTTATAATAGTTACAAGGGTAATGAAAGTGATGAGGGTGATGAGAGCAATGACGATCACTACTGTAGCCTCTTCACCAGCTTCACGCTCTTCACCAGTTTCACCTTACAAATTAAAATATTTCATATAGTTGTCTAGGTCTTTGTCGCCACGACCAGATAGACAGACTACAACGACTTCGTCCCCTTTGAATGTCATCTTTTCGAGGTGTGCCAATGCATGTGAGCTTTCGATGGCAGGTATGATCCCTTCGAGCTGTGTCAGGCGTAAGCCGGCCTGCATGGCTTCGTCGTCGGTCGCTGATACGTACTCGCCACGACCTGACTTGAATAACCAAGCATGCTGCGGACCTATACCAGGGTAATCTAATCCTGCGGAGATGGAATAAGGCTCGACAACCTGTCCATCTTCTGTCTGCATCAGGATAGAACGGCTGCCGTGCAGTACACCTTCCTTGCCTAATACTGTTGTAGCCGCTGTCTCGCCGGAGTCGACGCCATGTCCAGCCGCTTCTACAGCGATAAGGCGTACGTCATCATCTACGAAATTGTAGAACATACCGGCTGCGTTGGAACCTCCACCCACACAGGCCATCGCAATATCGGGTGTCTCTTTCCCGGTTTTTTCTAACAGTTGTATTTTAGTCTCTGCGGATATGATAGACTGGAATCGTGCAACCATGTCGGGGTAGGGATGTGGCCCTACTACCGACCCGATGATGTAATGGGTGTCCAATGGGTTGTTTATCCAATCGCGCAATGCTTCATTGGTCGCATCTTTAAGTGTTTTGCTGCCAGATGTCGCAGGTACGACTTTAGCTCCCATCATCTTCATACGGGCCACATTGGGGGCTTGACGCTCGATATCTATCTCGCCCATGTATACCACACACTCTAGGCCTTTTAAGGCACATACGGTAGCTGTTGCTACTCCATGCTGCCCAGCACCAGTCTCTGCAATAATTCTTTTCTTGCCCAAGCGCTCGGCCAGTAATATCTGACCTATGGTGTTGTTGATTTTATGTGCACCGGTATGGTTCAGATCTTCTCTTTTCAAAAATATGGTAGCTCCATAACGCTCGGATAGTCGCTTGGCATGGTAT
>JAITLW010000306.1 GCA_031277715.1 Sphingobacterium sp.
AATAACTTATTGATAATCCTGCGACAATCCAACCAATAGTTCCCCAAATCCGAATTCCAGAAAACTGCTTCTCCGGATTGGATAACTGCCTAAATGACACAGAATTCACCAAGGACAAAGTAGGCATATACAGAATCATATACGACAATACGTAAGGATAGAATACCGTCACATCAGGTGCTTGATACATTTGATACATCAGAATAGCACCTACTAGATGCAAAACACCCAATATACGTTCCGCATTAAAATAACGATCCGCGATCATTCCGATAATAAATGGAGCAATGATAGCCCCAAGAGACTGTGTTGAAAACACATTTGCAATTTCGAATTGCCCTGCGCTCAGGTTTTTGATAAGGAATGTTCCCAACGTAACAAACCAAGATCCCCAAATAAAAAATTCAAGGAACATCATAAACGATAGTTTGACTCTCGTAGTTGAATTCATAAGTTTAAATTGATTAGAAATTATCGACTTCTCTGTAGGCTTTGACCAAAGCATCTTCCCCTTCTTTTCCACCTTTGGACATGCCATGCTCCATCCCCACTATACCTTTGTAGCCTTTGTTATGAAGCCATTTAAATACGTTCTTATAATTTATCTCTCCTGTTGTTGGTTCTTTACGCCCAGGATTATCACCAACTTGGACATAAGCAATCTCACTCCAGCATTGATCCATAAAATTGATCAGATTACCTTCATTCTTCTGCTGATGGTAAGCATCGTATAGTATCTTACATGATGGACTATCTACCGCTTTACATATTTCATAAGCTTGGTCTGTAAATCGCAGAAACAAATCAGGCGTATCACTTAGTGGTTCCAAAACCATTGTAATACCATGAGGTTCTAGTAACTCAGCGCCACGCTTCAGTCCCTCAATTACATTGGCAGTCTGCACACCGATTGGAAGACGCCGTTCATAATCTCCAGGAACAACCGTAATCCATTTTGCATTCACCCGTTTCGCGACTTCAATAGAATCCCGGCAACCTTTAAGAAAAATATCGATGTGTTCCTGTTTACCAGCAGCAAGTGTATTTGCTCCATTGCCGCCTTTAGGTACTACAAACACGCCCATACGCATCCCTAATTTGGCCAACAGTTCTCCAATTTTCTTTTGTTCGTCGACGGTTCGTCCAGGCATCCCGTTGTCTTCAATACTCCGGAAACCTAAATCGTATATGTATTTTATCTCATCAAGAAAATTCTTACCGGCACTAGCGCTAAACATACCCTGATGCGGGCCATAGTCAAGTCGGAAAGGATCGCCCAGTTTCGTCTCCCTATCCTTTACAGCAGCCTGAGACACCGTTGGAGCCAACAAACTACTGCCAAATAGCAATCCTGAGTTTTTTATAAAATCAGATCTCTTCATTATTTTATTAAAAGGTTTATGCGTTGATTACTTAATAAATATAGTTATTAAATCCCGAGCTTTGCAACTCTTTGAAAGTATTATCCTCAAAACAAACGATATACACCTCTACATCCTTGCGCTTATTAGCAAACCGAATAGCTTCTTTCGGTGTCAAACTCATAAAATAATTATCTAGCGCATCAGCTTCCATCGCTGTCTTTGCAATTACCGTGGCACTTACAATAGTACTCTGCAAAGGCTGTCCTGTCAATGGATTCATATGATGAGATATCATCTTCCCATTCACCTTACGCTGTTGTTCATAGACACCCGAACTCGTAATAGCATTATTGCTCATCTTCACTCGCAGCATTTCTCCTTTTGCAATATGTGTTGGTCTATACAACTCCACAACAAAAGGCCCCTCCGGCTTACTTCCAAATGACCGAATCTCTCCTCCCAGCTCAACCAAAAAATCTTTAACCCCTCTACTTCTCAAATGAGCGGCCAATACATCAACAGAATATCCCTGCGCTATGCCATTTAAATCGATAGAAACATTACGTACACGTTTGGACAACCTATCCCCCTTCACTTCCAATTTCTTCATTCCGATGATCTGCCGTACACTATCTATTGCCTCTTGACTCGGAACATTCTTCGCACCATCCGCTCCAAATCCCCATATTTTCACAAGCGGGTACACCGTAATATCAAAATAACCACGAGTATCCTGATACGCTTTCCGACTAGCTTGAACAACTTTTGCCATATGCTCGTCCATAGTCACTTCCGACACGTTAGGATCATTAAACCTGCAAATAATAGAGTTTGCATCATAAAGCGACATAGATCGGTCTATTACTTTTAAGATACTATCAATTTCTTGCTTCGAAATCCGTTCCTCACCATAATACTTAATTTGATAAGTAGTACCCTGCGCTCTCCCTGACAACACATGGGACTCTTGTCCATAAAGAAAACCAGTCAGCAGAAAAAAACAGAAAAAAAAGCTACATCGAAGCATCCCTACATAAGTTGGGAAACAAAAAAACACCCGATATATAGCACTAGCAAACATGTTTAAAAATTAGATATATAAGGCTGTATTAATACCAGGTACCGCCACAGGATACAAACCGTCAGCATCCGGCAAAGGACGAGGTAGCGCATCCCAAGCGTAGTGTTCTGGCATAATAGAAATATTCGATTGAATAGCTTTCTCCCAAGTCACTACTGTACCAGTATAACACGCCAAACGACCTATAATACCAGTCAATGTACTATAAGCCCCATACTCTGCATTATCAAACTTGTACTCTCCTTTCGCGATTGCAGCAAATAATTCGACATGCTCTTGGCGATAGGGATTTGGGTTACCTTTCGCATCATGACGATAAATCTCCTTACCATTCGCATCCCACAAGACAGCCTGATTACCGGCAGACAAATAGACCCTACCTTTTGTGGCCTGAAAAGCTTCTTCCACCCTATTATGTGTACCTTCAAAATGACGGCACTGACTATAGACCACAGAACCGTCGTCATAAGTCATCTCTATCGCAAAATTATCATAGATTTCGCCATAGTCCTTACCCGTGCGGTGAGCGCGTGATCCGGTACCTTCAATAGAAATAGGGTATTTCCCCTTCACCCAGTTAGCAACATCAATATTATGCACATGCTGTTCGACAATGTGATCACCGCAGAGCCAGTTAAAATAATACCAATTACGCATCTGATACTCCATCTCTGTCTGTCCGGGTTTACGAGGGTGTACCCATACACCTCCGCTATTCCAGTATACCTGTCCCGACACAACATCACCGATAGCACCATCCTGAATACGGGCAATCGCTTCCCGATAATTTGTCTGATAACGACGCTGAAGCCCCACGACCACATTCAACTTCTTACGCTTAGCTTCTGCTGCAACCTCGAGAACTTTTCGAATACCTGGAATATCCACGGCAACAGGTTTTTCCATAAAAACATGCTTACCGGCTTTAATTGCCTCCTCAAAATGCATAGGGCGAAACCCTGGTGGAGTCGCTAGGATAACGACATCTGCATCCTTAATAGCAGCTTTATAAGCATCAAATCCAACATACCTGCGACTTTCAGGAACATCAAGCTTATCCGCATATTTCTTCGAAAGGTTCGTATAAGCCTTTTCCAGATTATCGGAAAATGCATCAGCCATCGCCACAATTTTGATCTGTTGTCCAGACTCTAGTGCATCTACGGCCGCGCCGGTACCACGTCCCCCACAGCCTACAACAGCAACGCGGATAACGTCAGTGCCCGCAGCAAAAACAGACGACAATGGTGAACTTGCGATAATTGTGCTCCCTGCAATAATCGAAGTTGATTTTAAGAAATCTCTCCTATTAAAACTGTTCATAACTTATAATATAATTGGTATACGGTTTAAAAATCTTCTATCGGAGCCTTATCATAATATGCCATGGCTTCTTCATGAGAAGGCGCTTTCACTGGCCTTACCAATCGCATCCCCACAAAAGGAGCCTCTGGAAACCACCAGTTCGACTTAGGCATCTGCGGATCCAACTGTTTCCAGACAGGATCAGATGCTGACCTAGCCGACGAACGTAAAGCTTTTGCCTCACTATCAAAAGCACCACCACGTACGACATGAGCATATAATTCGGTTGGCTCAGCCACAGGGTTATCTGCAACTTTACCCTTAGATCGACTATAAAAATCAGGTACATACTGATCATAAGTCCATTCAGACACATTGCCGAGGATATCGTACAAGCCATACGCGTTAGGTTTCTTTTCACCTACTTTATGCGTCCGTTTATCACTATTAGCATCATACCAAGCGTATTCCCCTAATAAATCGGCCTTATCACCAAAGAAGTAAGCATCATTTGAGCCAGCACGGCAAGCAAACTCCCATTCTGCCTCAGTAGGTAGACGATAAAACACGCCCGTCCGGACATATAACCACTTACAAAACTGAATCGCATTATAATGAGTCATAGCCAGAGCAGGATGCCCCTCTTTTCCCATCCCAAAAGTCATATCTAAATAAGGCTTAGTGGGCCTCGTTACTGCATCAACTACTGTAGGAACCTCACCTTCCGTTTGCTTTGAAAGCTCAAAATCTTTGTATAAAAAAGGTTCATAAAGATCCCAGGTCACCTCATACGTACTCATCCAGTATGGCGCTAATTTCACTTCGTGAACCGGAGATTCATCCGCTTCACCAGAGCTACTTCCCATACTGAACTTTCCTCCAGGAATAGCTTCCATAGAAAAGGACAAAGAAGTACCTTGAATTTCTTGAATATATTTTTTAAATGGTTTATCCTGAGCATTAATAGAACTGACGTTCAATATCAATAACGCAAAAAAAAGTCTCTTCATGTATCTCACAATGGGTTTATAAGCTAATTGCCTTTTATGTTTTAATAAAGGTAAAAGTAAAATCAAACTATAGTCCCAATTGTGTATAACATTTATGTTACAGAAGTGTAATAATTACACTATGCCACGGAAAAGCAAGTACCAAGCCCAATAATATACTCAAACCAATAATGGTATTCGCCAACTTAGCGTTAAGGCCAAAGTTCTGAATCACCATACTAGAGGCTACCAGACTAGGCATTGCCATCTCAAAAACCGACACTTGAAAAAACACCCCTTTCCAACCAAAAAAAACAGCAAATAGTAATGCACAAACAGGAGCCAACAACAACTTGTACAACAACGAAGCACTTATAGCTTTCATCTCCTTTTTAATATGATGAAAGTGTAACTGCAAACCGATAGAAAACAAAGCCAGGGGACTCACCGTAGCAGCAAGGCTGGAAAAAAAATCATCGAAGTAAGCAGTCCGCAGGAAATATTGAAGACACAATGCCAAGACAACCGCAATAAACGGAGGAAAAGTAAGTATACGACGCCCTACAAGTTTAAGCTTCTGCCTTGCATGTAGCCCGTTCCGCTTAGAGCCAGCTGCCAACAGAACACCAAAAGAAGAAAGAACAAAAAAAGTCGCCTGATCGCTTACAATTCCAACTTTTAACTGTTCAGCACCAAAAAAACTAATGATAAGCGGAAACCCCACAAATGACGTATTACTCAGACCGGAAACAATAATCAGTGTAGTCAATGTCCTAGAAGAAAAACCTAGTAAAGGTTGAATCAACCGGAAAAAAACATAAGAAAGTCCAAATACAAAAAAAGGCAATAGCCCTGTAAAAAGATAGGCTAGCGTCCAATCAATCTTAGGAATATACAAAAGAGCAATCGAAGGTAAGCCTACGTAAATAACCCAATTATTAACGATTTTATAGCTGTCCTTACTCGCTAATTTGAAAAAACGAAACAAATATCCGATCAGCAGACAAGCAATGATAATGAAAAAGTTAACCATCACGCTCAAGATTAGTTATAATTTAATAAATTTGCCCAAATTTATAACTTGATATCTAATTATCCATTATCTTGAAAACTAAATTCATCCTCCTACTATTAGGAGTGTCCCTACAGATAGGTTTTACATATGCCTCAACGGATACGTTGACAAATAACAATATTAAGAACTCCCTAATATTAGAAGCAGAGATAGAGAATGGTGGGATTTTGGCAACAGGAGAATTAAAAAACACCACATTCAAAGATGCCTATTATAATGCATTCAATCTTAAAGTAGGCTGGAAGATGAATACCAAAAGTGACAAATACTTCAAGCTGTACAACAACCCTATTTATGGAATAGGATTCTACTCCAGCACCTTCAACAACGACATAGTTGGAAGCCCTTATGCAATATACGGCTTTGTACAAACTCCGTTTGGTAATATCGATAATCAAAAATGGTCCTTCGACTATCGTATAGGACTAGGGCTCTCTGGTAATTTCAAACCATATGATGAGGACAAAAACCCGTTAAACCTAGCGATTGCAACCAAAAACAACGTTTACATCGACTTTGGAATACGCACCCAATACAGACTGTCTTCAAAATTTAAAGCAGGTTTAGGCCTTGCATTTCACCATTTTTCCAATGGTGCACTTAAACTTCCAAACAAAGGTGTAAACCTCGTCCCTGTGACAGCCTCTATCACTTATCAGCCTGATGGCAGAACATACAAGAAAGACACAACGAGTATAGAGCCGTATCCAGACAACATATTCTATCATATCAATATCGGTGCTGGACTAAAACAAGTCGCCCGTGATATCGATCGTAAGTTCCTTAAGACCACATTAAGCCTTTATGCAAGTAAACACGTCAGTCAGAAATGGAGACTCGGCGGAGGGATGGATATTTTCTATTCCGCTTCAGGCAACAATGAAGAAATCGCAGAAGATAAAACCGGTAAACTTAGTGCAAAACTATCTGGAGGCCCAGCATTCTACTTAGTACACGTCTTGAACAAAGATCTAGTACTCAACGGAAACGTCGGTTACTACATCCATAACCAATACTTTAACGGAGAAATAAAACGAGTATTCTTACGAGCAGGGGTTCGTTACTATGTGTACAAAAACCTCAATGCTGGTATATCTATAAAAGCCCATACAGGTAAGGCTGACTTTATAGAATGGACATTAGGCTATACATTCAATCGGTAATGTATAGCCTAACGTCAGTTAGGCTTTACAATTGCCCCAATCCTTTTTCAACGGCTTTAGAAACACTTTTCCCAAAATCTTTATCTACCGTGATATATCCTGGATAAAAGAAGTTCTTACCGCCAATCTTTACAGAAGGCTTTATTTTCAAAGCAAAGAACCCATTACTCTTTTTGGTAAAGATATCGTTGAGAACCTTATCAAAACCTTGCTCCTTAGCCACACCAAAAATATTAGCGGAGAATGTCAAAGGCACCACCATACTTTGTCCGTTGGACAGGTTGATATTCTCTGCGACAGCACCTTCAAAAAGTGGCTTACCAGCCATTTCAATAATATATTTAAACTCATTAATCTTGGTCACTGTAGACGTAGGATTAGTGATTTTCAAATTTACCCTAGCTTCCAAAGGAAGATCCTGACGTAATAAAGCCATCGCTATCCCTGGCAGACTGGCTAATGAAGCACTCCCTCCTGATTGGTAAGAATCAATATCCCGACCTGCCAATCGGATTTGATCTA
>JAITLW010000351.1 GCA_031277715.1 Sphingobacterium sp.
TAAAGAAAAAGAAATTCAACAAGAATACGGAGAAACAATAAGATTTCATCAGTTTGTGCAATTTATAGCCCAAAAACAACAAAAAGAAACAAAACAAAAATTCTAACGTAAAATCCGAAATCATCAGAAACATACAATACAAGTTAATATTAGTTTGTGGTGTTGTATTTTTAACGTTGCAAAACTACGCACACCTCCAATTAAAGCCCAATAAAGGCGATTATCATATCATTAATCTTATATTAAATTAGAGTAAACTATATTTTCGTTTTAAGCGAAGAGCTCAACAAAAGAAACAAAATGAAAGAAAGAAAACATCAGGAAGAAGCTCCCTCTTGGCAAATTAAAGTACCGGATAAAACTACTGGAGAAAAGTAATTATACTTTGCATCCCAAAAATGCAAAAAGCAACAACAGGTTGCTTCTTATTTTCTCTTCAACTCTATTTTTCTGACATAATAATCCTCATAATCCATATCTTGCGAGGTCTTTTGATTAACAAAGTATTGATAAGTATCATAATTTGATTTCAACTTATTCGAATCAATATTAAATTTTCTCAGTTCTCTAAAACTGCTTATCAATTCCTCTTTAGGAATATAGTTATAATAGACCTGGCCATACTTTCTTAAGAGAAAGGCCAGGGAATCATTTTCGGCATAGACTCCCTCATCCATTGATAGAATCGTATTATCAAGAGCTATACTGTACGAATGCTCCAACTTTCCTTTTTCATACAATCGGAATTGCACAAACTGCGAATTGTTATAATATTTCTTATCAAAAGCTTTAAACTTAAGGTTGCGAATTTCCTCAATTAGGCGATCAAAATCGTCGCTTTTCACATAGCCAACTCCCAAATCATTGTATCCTCCATACTGAAAAAGAGTTGGATCAGCTGTCATGCGAGGATAACTAGTCATTTCAGTTGTTAAATAGTATAACACTAATTCAACAGAGTCCCTTTCTACTTGAGTTTTTTCCTCACTCCTCTTGAAAGTACAGGATTGGATTATTGATACTAGAATTAATAATGCTAAGCTCTGAAAGGCGATACGCTTCATCCTTGTCCTATATTTAATATTTTTTCATCCTCCATCCGGACCAGTGTTCCTAGTTAAAGCCTTTAACAAAGGTCAATAAATCTTGGCACACTATATTCATAATCAGCCCTTCCTCCCACCCCTCTAAAGTACAAATAAAAAGGATACTAGTACGACTCAAAAAGCCATACTAGTAACACACCATGATAGAATACGGCAAGCAGAATTCATATTTTACGTCTGTATTTATTCAAGATAAAACCACAGCCCAATAATACAACCACAATTAACAGTATCGTCCACTTACTATCCGTTACCCGACGATAGTATGTCTTCCAGACATTGTAGCTTTCCTGTTGGGCCGTAACCGTATGGATACTATCGAGCAGTAGCTCTTGACGCTGTACCTGTAGGTTGCTTTCGCTCATAGACAGCATGCCCCGTGCCGCATACAACCCACTATCGGGATGGTAATAGAAAGCACTGTCTGTAGTAAAATGCCAGTACCTCCCGGTGCTGTCCCACCACTGTGACATTGCCACCTGACGGCTCTGTGTCTCCGTATAATGTTTTTGAACCATTGACTGCCGCTGTTCAGCCTTCTCCTTTAGCGTTCGGCAAGAAGAGAAAGTGATGAAAGTGATAAAGGTTATGATAGTGAAGACCCCGATAATCGGGACAAGAGTGATATGTTTCATGGTACTCTTCGACACGAGAGCCATCGTAATTGCCAGTGGCTTTGCGAGTACCAAGTTCTTTGCTTGCTATTTCTAATATTGATTGACGACTCTCAGCTAGAAGAGTTTTATTATTTCTAATCTTATTATTGTCTTCATCGCCAGACGAGCTAGTGCTTTTTGCTTGATCAAAAAGAACGAAAAAATCAAGACTGTTTACCCTATGTTCATCACGGCTTAGTAAAGCTACACAGGCGGTTCCCAAGGTCCCCTGCCCTCCTATTCCCCCCTTCGACTGGGACTCCTGGCCTAATGCAAAATGCACAGAATTGTAACTTGTAGCTTTACGGCCTTTGATTCCATATGCTAAAAGGTCGTTCTTAACGGCAAAGTGCTTCACAGGCGACATTAATCTGGATTGTAAGGAACTACGAGCAGTATCCGAATAGATTGGCCTAGGTTGCGCAAGGCGTAAAGAATTGTCAATTATTTCTGACAAGCAATCAGACCTGTCTGAGCGAAGTGAGTTTGTCTTATTGCCAGAAATAAGAAGACAATTTAGCCGAGCAACTAAGCCTTGATTTTTTTGTTTCGTTTTTTCATCAAGGAAAAAATGAAATCCTCGTCATGGAAAATGACAGCTGTGGCCTGAGTGAGAATACAAAACTATAAGTACTTTGGACAGGTGGCTTAGGTGCATAAAGCGCATTTAAAACACCACTTTCATCACCATTATCACTGCATACAGCAGTAAAAAGAATACCGAGAAATAAAGAATACATTGTTGCCATGATGTTAATTGGTTAAAATGTTGACGAAACTGTTTACGAAAAGATTTAAAGGGGCTCCACAGGAGTTCCTGTAGCCATATACTGACATAGATAGCAAGCCATCCTACGAGGATACCTATATCAAGTCCAATAGTCACCTACCCAATGTTCCTAAAGCCAGCGAAGTCGCAGAGCAAGGTATTGCTCTGGGTGAAATGAACAAAATTCTATTGGAGAAAATCGAAGAGCTGACCTTATACATCATACAGCAGGACAAGCGTATCGAACAGTTGGAGCAGGGTTCTAAAGTAAACGATGCTCAAAAATAAATCAGTCAAACCTTAGGTTTTCACAAAAAAACAATAAGCAATCTGTTGATCGCAGATTGCTTATTGCTAGTTAAAAAAATTACATCTATTTATATTGCTTTCTACTTTCTCTTCAACTCTATTTTTTTAAAAGGGTAATCTTGATACTCCATATCTTGTGAGTTCTTTTTGTCTAAGAAAAATTGATAAGTATCATAATTCAATTTCAACTTATTCGAATCAATATTGAATTTTTTCAGCTCTCTAAATCTGCTCATTAAAGCATTCTTATGCTCATAATTGTAATACATTTGACCATACTTTCTTAACAAAAAGGCCAAAGAATCATTTTCGGCATAAACTCCTTCTTCCATTGATCGAATAGTGTTATCCATACCTAAACTGTACGAACACTCCAACCTTCCTTTTTCATACAATCGAAATTGTACAAACTGTGCATGGTTGTAATATTTTTTTTGTACGCCTTTAAACTTCAGACTACGAATTCCCTGAATAAGGTGATCGAAATCGTCACTTTTCACATAACCAATCCCCAAGTCATTGTATCCTCCATATTGAAAAAGAGCTGGATCTGCTGTTCTACCAGGAAAAGCTGTTAATTCATCCGTTAAATAATAGAGCACTAACTCAACAGAATCTCTTTCAACTTTAGCACTTTCATTATTTCCCTTGAAAGTACAACATTGAATTACCGGGGCTAGTATTAATAATACTAAGCTGTGGAAAATAACTCTGTACGCTCTTACCATGTATTTCATATAATTTCGTTCTGAGGTTGCAGAAACATTCAAATTAACCATAATAGACTTGCTTTCTGCAAGCTGACGAATCTCGCTCCCTGTTCCATTCTTTATCATATAATTATAAGCCTGCAAAAAGGTTTGCACCTTCCAGTGGCCCGGTGCCTGACTATGATTAGCTCCATTAAAAATGAACGGTTGACTTTTCTTATGATAAGCTATACTTATCGCTTTGCCATCTGGGTCTATAAATGATATGGGATTATTTACCGCATAATTATACGGCGAAAACGACTGGAACTTACCAGCCAAAGAATCAACAACATTCCATCGACCAATCTCGGGGTCATAAAAACGTGCCCCATAACTGACCTTCTGGACTCAAAGAACTCCCGAAAAGATGCGTTCCTCCAGTTAACTCAGGTTACATCTCTTTACCATTATAAAGATAATGATTATCACCTCCTCTTACAACGTAGCGCTTTCCAAACGGAAAATAATCGTCCTGTTGTAATAGTTCAACAAAACCCGTAGTAGGATTATTCCATGGCAGAAATCATCTTATTGTATAGAAAAATTAAGGATAGTACGTCGCATCCGAACCGCTCTCTACAAAAGAGAGGGGGCTATCCTTTCTATGCCCCTTTTTCTTATAAGCGAAAATAAAACTATCTTTATAATAAACTAAGTTATGAAGAGCGCGGGTCAAGTAGATAAAAATGTATTGATAGAGTTAAAAAAAGGCGATTACTTATAGTTAAAAAAGATCTATCATGC
>JAITLW010000365.1 GCA_031277715.1 Sphingobacterium sp.
CTGTACATTACTTGCTTTATTTGTTAGCTTCACATGGAGCTTTGCCCAATCTCTTCCCTATCTAAAAGAACCGACCTTTAAAGAAGGTGAAAAACTCTCTTATAAGCTAAGATATGGTATTATATCTGCCGCCAATGGTGTGCTATCCGTCAACAAGTCCCAGCTTCAGTTCAGCAATAAAAACACCTACCACCTGAATGCATTCGGACAGACATCTTCGGGCTTTTCAATCTTCTATACCGTCAAAAACAAGTATGACTCTTATATAGATGGAAATACTTACCAGCCCTATCTGTACACCGAAGATATCCATGAAAACAGCTACACCCGAAAAGAGTATGCGACATTCGATCATCGGAATTCTACAGTAAAAGGAGCTAAAGGGACCTTTAAAGGAAAGACTCCACAAATCTTTGACTTATTATCCGCCTATTACTTTTCTCGGAATCTAGATTTAGCTTCTTTGAAAAGCGGTGACACCTTTAAGATTACCTACTTCTTGAACGACGAAATTGCCGAGTTGAAAGTAGAGTATGTTGGTACCGAACAAATAAAAACGAGTCTTGGAACACTGGACTGTATTAAATTAAGTCCTGAAATCAAACCTGGCCGTATCTTTAAAAAGGATAGTAAATTGTATCTTTGGGTCACTAATGATGGTAATCGTATCCCCGTAAAAGCTCAAGTTGAAATCTTAATAGGATCTGTCACAATGGAACTAACAAAGGCTGAGGGATTAAAGTACGAATTGGGAAAAAAAGTGAGCTATTCAAAATAAGTAAAATCATGATTGAGGTTGATAATGTACTGGTCCATGAGGACTTAATAAGCAATGATTTTGTTTGTAACCTATCAAAATGTAAAGGTATCTGCTGTGTCGAGGGCGATGCGGGCGCACCACTACGAGAATCTGAAAAAGCGGTTTTAGAAGAGATCTACCCCAAAATAAAGCCCTATATGACTGAAAAAGGCATTCAGGCTGTGGAGGAACAAGGAACTCATGTAATCGATAGTGATGGAGATCTAACGACTCCCTGTGTCGACGGCAACAAGGAATGTGCCTATGTCACTTGGGAAAACGGAATTACCAAATGTGCAATAGAAAAAGCCTATGAACTAGGTGAAGTAGATTGGAAGAAACCAATTTCTTGCCATTTGTACCCTATACGGACCACCCACTACCCGCAGTTTGACGTCTTACATTATGATAGATGGCATATCTGCAAAGATGCTTGTAGCTTTGGTAAAGAACTGCAGGTTCCTGTCTACAAATTCTTAAAAGACCCGCTCATCCGCGAATATGGAATAGAATGGTATACTAAATTAGAAGAATCGGTAGATTCTATCTAATGGAATTTTGTTATCTTTATTGCGTATAAATAGACGCTAATTGGTATTTACCATCATTCATGCTTAGTTTAAAGGAGATACAACGCCCCATTGCAACAGAGCTTTCGACATTCGAAACGAAGTTTAAGCAGTCCATGCAAAGCTCTGTTCCACTTTTAGATATTATAACCCAATACCTATACAAACAGAAAGGCAAGCAAATGCGCCCTATGTTTGTATTTTTCGCGGCGGGCTTATGTGGAGAGATAACCGAGTCGACCTACCGTGGAGCCTCGCTTGTTGAGCTTTTGCATACGGCCTCGCTTGTACACGACGATGTAGTGGACAATGCGAACGAAAGGCGGGGCTTTTTTTCGATTAATGCCTTATGGAAAAATAAAGTCGCTGTACTTGTTGGAGACTTTCTCCTTTCCAAAGGTCTTCTGCTTTCTGTAAACAGCAACGAACATAATCTACTAAAGATAGTCTCTGAGGCTGTGGAGCAGATGAGTGAAGGCGAACTACTACAGATAGAAAAAGCCCGCAAACTAGACATAAAAGAAGATATCTATTACGAGATAATCCGTAAAAAAACAGCCTCTTTGATTGCCTCCTGCTGTGCTTCAGGAGCATCTTCTGCCAAAGCAGATACCGATACCATTGAGCTTATGCGATTATTCGGAGAAAAAGTCGGATTGGCTTTTCAGATTAAAGACGATTTATTTGACTTTGGATTAGATGATGTCGGCAAACCTGTAGGTAATGACATCAAAGAAAAAAAGATGACCCTACCCTTAATCTATGCGCTGTCAAATACCTCAACCTCAGAAAAACGTAGAATCATTAATTTGGTTAAGAATCACAACGAAAATAATGAGAAGGTAGAAGAGGTAATACAATTTGTTCGTAGCAGCGGTGGCCTGGAATATGCTACAGAAAGAATGATGCAGTTCCAACAGGAAGCATTCGATATCTTAGCAAAGTTCCCTGACAACGTTTACAAAGAAGGCCTTAAGCAACTAGTAACATTTACCACAGAAAGAAAGAAATAATATGAGTCACGAGATAATGTTTTTTGGAGGATTTATCGTCTTTATCATCCTCATGCTGGCAATAGACCTCGGTCTATTTAGTAAAAGCGATAAACCAATAAGTCTAAAAGCGGCAGCGATTATGTCCCTAATATGGATATTATTTGCGTTAGGCTTCGGTCTAGTCCTTTATTTCTGGGGTAACGAGTTGCATAATGTGCATGATATCGCCCGTTTAAAGGAAATTGTTGCCAAGCATTACCACGATATAAAAATAGTGGAAAATGACCTGGTAGCTAGCTTACACATTTACAACAAGAACCTGACTTTAGAATATCTCACGGGTTATGTCGTCGAATATGCGCTCTCGGTAGACAATATCTTTGTCATGGTATTACTTTTCTCCTCATTCGGCATACCTGAACGCTATTACCATAAGGTACTAGTATGGGGAATCCTAGGGGCAATTATTTTGCGTTGTATCTTTATCTTCGTTGGAGCAGCTTTAATAGCTAAGTTCGGCTGGATACTCTACGTCTTTGGAGCCTTTTTAGTATATACTGGATTTATGATGTATATCAATAGAAATCAAGAAGAAGAAGTAGACCCTCAGAACCATGCAATAGTCAAATTTGCCTCAAAATACTTTAAGGTAACATCAAAGATGGACCAAGGTAAATTCTTTCATATCGAAAACGGAGTTCGCTATATGACTCCGCTTTTCCTAGTGCTCTTAGTCATTGAATTTACCGATTTAATTTTTGCGGTTGACTCTATCCCTGCCATATTTTCAGTAACAAAAGACCCCTATATTGTGTTTTTCTCCAACATCTTTGCGGTATTAGGACTAAGATCAATGTTCTTCCTTTTGGTCAACATTATTCACAAATTCCACTATCTGAAAGTTGGTTTAGCTTTTTTACTGATTTTTATCGGAGCAAAAATGTTATTGCATGATTGGCTTAAAGAATGGGGCTTTACCACTTCGCACTCTTTGATTATTATATTGAGCATATTAGCACTCAGTGTGGTGGCCTCTCTCATTTTTCCTAAAAAAGAAAATTACGACCATTAGTTGTAAAACCAAATAAAAAAAGCGGCGCCCGATCTTTCGAGCGCCGTTTTTTTATCTGCTAGTTCTTAAATCGCCTATGTAAAGACTCGTTAAGAACTTTTCAGTAGGCAACGAGCAAGTAACATAGGTAACCAACAAACGTCTTCACACCGTCTCTTTTAGTACCCTAGGATACCGTCATTTCGGCAACATGCGGGCTAGGATAATTCGGCTACAAAAAGAAAGGGTCGTCAATACTTAAGTATTGACGACCCGTAGATTCTATATATTGTAAATAAAACTATTTCAAGACTACGCTTGATCTTCCCATAATCGCGTCATCCGCATATAAGAGCACGGTATAAGCTCCTTTCTTGAAGCGGTTACCGTCTCTCCATAGCAATTGATATTCTTCGCCCCTATTGGTAAAAACGATATTCTCTTTGAAAGTAAATTGCAACTTATCACCGTGTACATAAAAGACATCTCCCGCCTTAGCTATAAGATTACCTTGTGGGTCAATGATACGAACAAAAATCTCTTTGCTTCCCTCTTTAGCTAGTGGATTATCCGCAATAGAAAATTTTATCTGTAGATCGTCAACACGCTTCGCTTTTGTCTCTATCTCAAAATCCCCTTTCCGGGTTTTCTCTACCCCATTGACCAAAATGCTAGAAACTTTAACAGAAGAAGCGATATTTACTTTTTCATTCAACCGATCGTTCCGTTCTTTCAAATTCTCCACCTGATCAGTTTTTTCCTTTACGGTTGAACTCAATTCCTTATTTCTCTTTAAAAGAATATCGTTTTGAAGTTTCAACTCACCTGCTTCATCTTTTAGTGAAGAGACATTTTTCTTTAATTTCTGTATCTGATCTTTAGCTGCTTGTATCTGTGTATCGGAGATATTCGAATTCTCCAGTTCGGAACGCAAATCATCAATTATTTTGCGCGCAAATTGCTCCTCCTGAATCAGGTTTTCGGGTAAACCGTCAATATTTTGATTCTTGATATTGTCCAACTCAGCTTCTATACGGTCAATCTCAATTTGTAGATTCTCTTTCTGTAATGCTACTGTATAGAGCTTCTCTCCAGATGATTTAAACTTGACGTAAAAATAGATATTCGTTGCTAGGAGCGAAGCTATAGCAATCATAAAAAAATAAATCTTCGAGTTATCCTTCTTATTATTCGGAACCTCACTCTCGACAGATGTATTGCTTAACTCCATAGCAGACCTTCAATTAATACCAAATTCACGTTTAAACTCCTATTTCCCATAACTGAAGAGTACTCACAAAAACTATTCCAAAAAACAAGACTACTCAAAATAGTTAAGTGTCTCAAAACCACCATCTTTCAAATACTGCTCTTTACGCATCAGATGAAGATCCGACTGCACCATCTCTGACACTAGCATCTGTAAATCATACTTCGGCATCCAGTTAAGCTTTGTTTGAGCTTTTGTAGGGTCACCGATTAATAGATCGACTTCTGTAGGTCTATAGTACCGAGAATCGACTTTTACCACAGTCTGTCCCAATTTTATACCTTCAGGATCAATTCCTAATTCTTTCAGTCTGTCATCGTCACGATCTATAACAACTCCTTTTTCTTGTTCATCCTTGCCACTAAACTCAACCGTCACACCGAGCTCTGCAAAACTTAAGCGTACAAAATCCCGAACAGTAGTCGTGACTCCCGTCGCTATGACAAAGTCTTCTGCTGTATCTTGTTGCAAGATGAGCCACATCGCTTCGACATAATCCTTAGCATGTCCCCAATCCCGTTGTGCAGAAAGGTTTCCTAAAAAAAGTTTACTTTGTAGTCCTAGTGCAATCTTTGCGACCGCTCGTGTAATTTTACGCGTTACGAAGGTCTCCCCTCTCACGGGACTCTCGTGGTTAAACAAGATTCCATTACACGCATACATTTTATAAGCTTCACGATAGTTCACCGTAATCCAGTATCCATACATCTTGGCTACAGCATAAGGGCTGCGCGGATAGAAAGGGGTAGTTTCACTTTGTGGTACTGCCTGCACCAATCCGTACAGTTCAGAAGTAGAAGCTTGATATATTCTTGTTTTCTCGATCAATCCCAAAAGACGGACTGCCTCTAGAATCCTTAGTGTCCCTATACC
>JAITLW010000367.1 GCA_031277715.1 Sphingobacterium sp.
GCGTACAACAACTACAACATCATTGCACTACGATACTTCAACCCCGTCGGAGCACACAGTTCCTCTTTGATAGGCGAACTTCCTAATGGTGTACCACAGAATCTTCTACCGTTCATTACACAGACAGCGATTGGAAAGCGGGAAAAATTAACTGTATTTGGAAGTGACTATGACACTCCTGATGGCTCATGTATACGGGACTATATCCATGTCGTCGACCTTGCTAAAGCACATGTCGCAGCCATCAAACTACTTGAAAAAGGAAACCCCAATGGGAAATACGATGTCTTTAATGTCGGAACAGGAAATGGCTATTCTGTACTAGAAGCTATTGCTGCTTTTGAAAAAGCATCTGGACAAAAGCTTAATTACACCTTTGGTCCACGAAGAGAGGGAGATATTATCAAAGTCTGGGGAGATGTTTCAAAATCTTCAACACAACTGAACTGGAGCGCAGAGCTAGGTATCGACGAAATGATGTCTTCGGCATGGGCATGGGAAAAGTATCTTGAAGAAAACCCAATAATATAAAGGTAAAAACCCCTCCTTTTGTAATAAAGGAGGGGTTTTTAATATACCGTACATAATCTATTCCGATTTGTCCCGTAAGAAAAGCTCTTCCCTAAATTTAAACTGAGGAGTCAACCAATACATTAATACGACCCTCGAATACCGATAGTTAAAGGGGGCCATGATAAATGCCGCCAACAAGGCAACAGTAAGGTATAACCATGGTGACTCTAAATTGTGTGTAAAAACATAGGTCGCCACACAGGCTGCCACTAACTCTGCTACTACAAAGGCGTAACTGACATACATCGCTACATAAAAATAGCCAGGCTCCTTCTCGAATTTCAAACCACAATGAGGACAATGGCTTTTCATCTTACGTGATCTAAAGCTGAATAAAGGCGCATTAAACATATCACCTTTCCGGCAACGCGGACATTTTCCATCCACAGCACTTTTAAACTCGCCTGGAAAACTATATTCCTTTGCTATTTCTTTATTATTTTCCATAATTATAATTTTTCTTCCTAAACTCTTCAGGAGTTAATCCTTCAATTTTTTTAAAGAACTTCGTAAAATAAGAATTATCATTGAAGTTCAATTCATAAGCTATCTCAGCAATCGAGAAGTTTCTTATCACAAGAAGCCGTTTGGCCTCAAGAATAACCCGATCTCGAATCACTTCACCAGCCGACATCCCCAACAGCTCTCTGCACAATGCATTCAAATGATTCGGTGTAATATACAACAATGCGGCGTAATCCTTAGGAAGTCTTAGCTCCCTATAATTCAACTCGATAAGTTGCAAAAAATTACGTAACAAGGTATGATTATACCTATTCGCCTCAAAAGTAGTATCGCGGACCTTATCCGACTCCAACAAATGGAACAAATAGAGTAAGGATGCCGAAATAATTCCTTTATCACCTTGATAGGTCAACATCTTTTCCAACACACTACACACCACTTCACGCTTATCAATATCTACAACAAATACCTCATCTTTGACAAGCCCTGAAAAAAAGGAGAAAAGAGAAAGGTAATCAGGATTTATCAACAGGGTCTTGAAAAGATCCTTATCAAAGTTGACCACATAGCCCTGCATATCACCTTCAAAACTCCACGTATGGATCTGCCCTGGGGACATAAAATAAATCTGCCACTTTTCAATTTCAAAAGCCTCAAAATCTATGGTATGCTGCCCACTTCCTTCCGTAAATAATAAAAAGTGATAAAAATTATGCCGATGCGGAAAGACGAGATTTTTATTACGGACCAGATAATCGCTCAACCTTTCGACTGTCACCTCGCCATTGATGCCACTCGACACTGTACATTGCTCGATTATGGGTACCCGTCCAACCATACACAAAAATACACTAATAATACCATTACTAATGGTGTAATTAGCTTATTAAATGGTACTTTTTAGAGATAAACACAATATGCCTCCACTAGCTACAAATAAATCGCCTGCTCAAACTCTCTAAACCGATTTCCCATCTTTTTCTTTAGTCGTTGACGGCTTTTCTTGACAGACTCTGTAGAAATCCCCAATAAATTCGATATCTCTGTCACAGACAATCCCAACTTGGACAAAATAATATAACGCATATTAGAGTCTGTCAACTCTGGAAATTCGTGCTTTAAGTTAAGGTAAAAATTAGGATAAGTCGTATCGAAAGACCTCTTGAAGCTCGTCCAGTTTTCATCTGTCAAAAGATGGGAATCTAAAATCTCTTTTAACAGCCCCTTTTCTTTTTCTAGATAATAGGACTTGGAATCACCGCTCCCATTAATCATCTGTTGTAATTCGTCTATCTGTCTATTTTTCTCCGTCAAATAGTCCTTGTAAGATTCTAATGTTTCACGCGCTACCAAGAGCTTCTTTTCTGCTGCGACCTTCCGCAACTGTAGTTCCACTACCGTCTTTTCGTACTGTATCTCTCGCGCCTTTGCCGAACGCTTAAGATGAATAAAAATAGCCAATACCCCCAGTCCGATCAAAATGATCAACGAGCTAAGCACAATCCTACTGTACCGCTCTGTCTGGTAATCTGACTCCAGTTCCAAAATAGCCCGTTGCTTCTTTTCTTTGTCTACCTGCCACTTATTCTGTAACAGAGCACGCTCTCCATCCATCTCCGCGACCAGTCCCTCTAAAACCTCTAATTTCCTACGGATCAACAACTCCTCCCGTTCCTCATTTTGACGCACAGCAATATCAAGCTTCAGTCGATTTATCTCCAAAAGGTCTTTCTTGAGATACGTCTTAGAGTTAGCATAAACTTCGGCTTTCTTCAACATCTCCAAAGCCCCAGAAACACTATCCATTTTTAAGAGTATCCTAGCTTTCAGCACCTGTGCATACATAGTATTTTGTGCACTGTTATGAGCCTCGGAATAATCAAGATCCTTATTAATCAGCGTTAACGCCTCTTTATAGTTGCCTCTACCCAAATAGACAAGAGCAATATTCCCTAATGCCTTACCATAACGGACATAGTCTTTGGACTTAGCAGCCAAAGATTCTGCCTGTAAGAAGTAATCCAGTGCCTTCGTTGTATCTTGATTATACAAATGATATTGTCCCAAGTTATCCAACAACATCGCTCGTTGTTTTGGGGTCAGCATAGTTGCGTACCGATCCCCCTTCTCTAAGTAAGAAATAGCATCCTCATAATTACCTATTGTCCCAAAAAAGAACCCTAACTTTCTAAAGGTGTCCTCTGGCAAGATAACAGACTCCTCACCTAGTGTATCTATCAAGAAAACAGCTTCCATAAAAAAGGGCAAAGCTCTTTCCGTCTGTCTAAAATTATAGAAGTAGTACCCGTAATTAACTAAGCTCCACACCCTCATAATCGGTAGATTTTCCTTCTCGGCAAGCTCGACACTATGCTGATAATAAGATTCACTATGAGGATTTAAACGATCGTAATGCTTGGCAGAAACATTTCCCAAAACACCGTAATAAGCAACGAGATTAGAAGAATCTTTCGCTTCAGTTTTGATAACTGCTTGTAGAAAACTAGCACTCTCCAGGGTATCGATCGTCAAATCCTGTGTTCTAGACAATAGAGACCGGACCAAAGATTCACTATAATCGACCTCTTCCCTTTTACTTTTCGTGCGATCACAAGAGGAAAGCATTACAGCAACTATAAAAAAAAGAAATAGATTAGAGAGAAAATTTATATGTCGCATCTACCTTTATTTTCAGCATTATTCTACAAATGTTTTGGAAGTATTATATCTTTCAAACATAGATAAAATGCATGTAATTCGCGAATAGCACCTCAAAAAAATCATAACTATACTCTAACAACCCCACAAGAGGGAAAATTTGGGCAAGTTAAATCCAATAACAATCCTTAAATTTACATCATGTCTCTACATAAAGATCCCGAACTTAAATCAGCAGTACTCAATCTTTCTCAAAAAGAGAAAGACAAATTACTGATACGGCTCATCGGCAAGGATAAGATGCTCTTAAAGCAATTACACTATCAACTTTTAGAAAACGAGTACGATCTTGAAAATAGGATTGAAGATTTAAAGGCCAAACTCGAGAATCTATTGCAGGATACCAGACAAAAAGTATCAGACACGCCCATCTTTTCTAACTACAAAACAATTAACAACCTACTGCGCCAGGCCAGTGGCTTGATCAATGAGCATGAGAAAGTGACCAAGGACAAGTTCAGCACAGCCGAATGCAGATTGTATATACTGACACAACCTTACAGGATGTATCCCAAACTATATGAAGCGAGTCATCTTCAAGTTGCCGAAAAACTGCACAAGTATATCAATGCACGGATTAAAACAACACTAAACAATATTGCCGCTCTACATGAAGATCTACAATTTGACCTTCAGGAGAACGTGTCTCTCGTAGAGGAAATAAAGGAAAGACTGGATTTAGTAAAGTCTTAAAGCTGTTAAAAATTACTAATTTTACCAAAAATTGTTACTCAAGTGGGGATTCAAGAAATTTTATCAAAATACACAAATACGGAGCAAATAACTTCACTCGTAAAAAACTTACAGCAAAAAAGCCCAAAAATTCACCTAAAAGGCTTGATAGGCTCCTCAGATGCCATGGTCGTCACAGCGGCTTATACCTTAGCAGAAAGGCCTTATGTATTTATTTTACCTACACACGAAGAAGCGTCTTATTTCCTCAGCGATTTGGAAAGTCTATTCGACCAGCAAATCTTATTTTTCCCTGCCTCTTACCGAAAAGCTTTTGAGTTTACACAAACAGATAGCGCCCATGTACTACAAAGGGCAGAAACCCTTAGTTCGTTAAACCGTGGTACGGGACTCCCCAAAATTGTAGTCACCTACCCCGAAGCCATAGCCGAAAAAGTAATCAATCGAAGTGATTTAGAAAAAAACACGCTTCCTATTACCCAGAATACCAAACTAGGGATCGACTTTATCAATGAGTTTCTTTACGAATATGATTTTGAACGTGTAGATTTTGTATACGAGCCAGGACAGTTTGCAATTCGGGGCGGAATCGTGGATATTTTTTCTTTCTCAAATGATCTCCCTTATAGAATAGAATTCTTTGGTGATGAAATAGAAAGTATTCGAACATTCGACATCGAGTCGCAGCTTTCTGTTAATAAAATACATACGGTAACCATTGTCCCCAATGTCCAAGCAAAATTTTTGACCAACAACCATATATCACTGCTTGAATATATAGACAAAGAGGCTGTAGTGTGGATTAAAGATGTACAGTTTACCTTGGATATTATCTCCAATGGATATAAAACAGCCTCTCAGTTTTGGAAAGCACTATCGGAGGCAGATGTAAAAAACAACCCCGAATGGCTAGATCCTAGATTTACATTTACGGACGATAAAAATTTCAGCGCGCTCCTTTTCGAAT
The DNA here is from genome assembly GCA_031277715.1 of Sphingobacterium sp. Classification (GTDB taxonomy): domain Bacteria; phylum Bacteroidota; class Bacteroidia; order Sphingobacteriales; family Sphingobacteriaceae; genus Sphingobacterium. The sequence continues at coordinate 5,417 of JAITLW010000367.1, forward strand.
TCCCAAATGTGGAGTTTGGTAAACAGTTTTTCTTTAAAGCCGACCACACCATACAGTTTGACACACATCCACAACCTTCATTCAACAAAGACTTCAATTTACTGATACATAATCTAAAGGAAAATGAATCGAAGAAGATCAATAATTTAATCTTTTCCGACTCGACCAAACAAGTCGAACGCATCTATGCAATCCTGGACGACTTAGACAAGACCGTATCTTTTACCCCTATTTACAAAGCTCTACGTGAAGGCTTTCGTGATGACCAAATCAAGCTCGCATGCTATACCGATCATCAAATATTTGACCGATACTATAAGTACAAGCGAAAAAAGGGATATGAACGTTCTCAGGCTATTACACTAAAAGAACTGAGGGACTTAAAACCCGGAGATTACATCACCCATATCGATCATGGCGTCGGAAAGTATGCAGGCCTGGAGAAGGTAGATGTAAACGGAAAGACCCAAGAAATGATCCGCTTGATCTATGCAGACAATGATTTGCTCTATGTCAACATCAACTCTTTAAATCGGATTTCAAAGTATTCAGGCAAGGAAGGAACCGTTCCAAAGATGAATAAGCTGGGAACGGATACCTGGGACAAATTAAAGAAAACGACCAAGAAAAAAGTTAAAGATATAGCTCGAGACCTCATCAAGCTCTACGCAAAACGTAAGGCACAGACAGGAAATGCGTTCAGTCCGGACACCTACCTGCAAAAAGAACTTGAGGCATCTTTTATCTACGAAGATACACCAGACCAAGAAAAATCCACTGCAGATGTAAAACGCGATATGGAATCGCCTCACCCAATGGACCGTCTAGTGTGTGGAGATGTTGGTTTTGGAAAGACAGAGGTAGCCATTCGAGCGGCGTTCAAAGCGGTAGCCGATAGTAAGCAGGTCGCAGTCCTCGTACCGACAACAATCCTTGCCCTGCAACACTACCGCACATTCTCCGAACGATTAAAGGGATTGCCTGCAAACATCGACTATATCAACCGTTTCAAAACAACAAAACAGATAAAGGAAACACTCAAAAAGCTAGAAGAAGGGAAAATCGACATTATCATAGGTACACACCGTCTGGTGAGCAAAGATGTCAAATT
>JAITLW010000052.1 GCA_031277715.1 Sphingobacterium sp.
ATTCCTTTACGATGATTTTTTCTTACGAATACCCCTATTTATTGACATATATCAACCGCTAGTTTATCTTTATATTGCAACCTATTATAGGACAGGATATTCACTTGGATAATCAAGCACAGATACAGTGTAGACTAAGGCTAGGTATCCTCTTACCCATTACTCAATTCTCAATACTAATTACTAAATACTACTCCTTCCTTCGCTCTAGCCAGCGCGACATCAGGTAGCTCACCAACGTACCCAGTATGGCCATAACCACGGTTTGTAATAAGTCCCCAAGCGTAACTGACGCCCAGACACTGCATAAAGTACCACCTAAGGTACCTGCACGTATTTCGTTTGTTTTCATATGTTTTCTTTGTTATGTGATGAAAGTGAGGTGAAGTGATGGCGGTGACAACCTCATCCCGAAGTGAATTCAGGACAGGTTCTCCCTCACCTTCCTCACCTTCTTCACTCTCCTCACCTTTTAACTCAATAACAACATCCCCAACTACATCCACCAACACCGCATACAAGCGTTTATACGCCTTAGCCGATTTCAGCAGGATATAATCGCCATCATCATCCTTGATGTAGCCGTCACCCACCAATAGGCAACCTGCGGTGTCGCCAAAGTTGTTGCCGATATGGATGTATACATAGGTGAAGTTTGGGATACCGCTGATCTCGATCATGCCGCGGTGCATATCCGGGAACCGGCGTTTGTACCGTGCGTTCATGGCGCCGTAGGTATTTAGTTGCAGGCGATACGTCCCTGCCGGAATAGCCGTCGATCCTTTGATCTTCTCGTCCCGAACCAAGTCCTCTAGCCCATAGCAGAAAAACTCCCCATTCAGGTAGATCTCAGACAGGGTACTATCCTTCCCCTGCCTGATACGCTTTACCGTGAGTTTCATGGCCCTTCTTCAGCTAATTCATCCCGAAGTGAATTCGGGACAGGCTTTCCGTCACCTGTCATTGCCTCCAATACCCCCAATCCGAGAGCGATATATCGGACCACATGCAACGCCTTTCCAGGCAGCTTCACCGGCGCCAGCAGCACCAGCTGTACCACTGCGCTTATTTTCTTTAGAATTTTGTTCATGTTTTTTTGTTATAAGTGATAATGGTGAGGTGAAGTGATGGCGGTGACAACCTCATCCCGAAGTGAATTCGGGACAGGCTCTCCCTCACCTTCTTCACTATCTTCACCTCTTTACTCCTTAACCTCCTCACTGCTCTTAAGAAAGACTGCTTCGGCAGGCTCGCAGTGACGTACCAGCATCACCTCCCTCACCTTCTAACTACTACGAAACAACAATCTCTCCCAGATAATAGCTCCCCGAAGTCTTTATTCCATCGCGGTGTCCTGTGAATATCCAGCCTACCACATGGTCTCCTGCATACACCGGCGGAAGCGTAAAGCCCAGCGTACCATCATTGCGCGTTGCCGACTCCAGAATACTGAAAAACTGCTTCTCCTTGTTGTACATCAGCAGGATCACCGAGTCATCCGCAAAAGCGTTGAAGCTATTCACCTCCGTATTCCAGGTTACGCTGATCTCCTGTGGTGCAGACTCCGTCCAGGCTACCCCCATCAGGTTTGCCAGGCTACCTTTCGCAATCACCACCGAAGCATAGTCCACCTCCAAACTTGGGTAAGTCCCCGTAATCCCATACGCCAGTAGATGCTGCAGTGCTTTATTGTACCCCGTAGAGCGCACCTGCATCGCATCCGAGTACCCCAATTTGAGGAGATCCTTGATCGGCGAGAGAAAGCCCACCGCCAGTGCAAAGCGCGCACGCTGTGCCAGCTGACCATCCGTAGCCTGCTTATTGCTAGGTTTGGAAAGCGAGCGTATGTAGTTCACATTACGCCAGCTAGAGCCAACCACACTTCCGACTTTTCCTGAATAGGCGCCGGTAATCCCTTTTAAAAATCTTGCCATCTTTTTGTTTTTTTAACTGTTAAACCCTTGTCTACATGTAAACTATTTCGTGATATCAACAGCTAAACTAAAGCGTTATCCAAGAGATATGAAGTAATGGTACAGATTGGGACGACATGGGATTAAAAGGGACAGCACGTCTCATTATTCCGGCTGTAAATCTCCACAACCGAACTGCAACGTTGACCGCAAGACCATAATACATGCACTTTCAGAAAAAAAGTTATGGCGTAATTATATTGCGTTTAACTGCGAATTTATGTACGTTTGAATATATTATTACTAAAAACAGCAGACCCGAGTCTGATTAACTAACCCTTAGACGCATAATACGTCGATATTAATCTATTCGAAAGATCATTTCCAGCATGAAGGTGTATCATACATATAATGATGATCAGTTGGTCCAGGAATCCGAACAGGGCAACCAAACCGCCTTTACCGAGCTGTATAATAGGCATTGGATGTTCTTATTCCTTCAGATCAATAAAATCGTACAGCAGGACGATGAAGCACTCGATATCGTTCATAATATCTTCGAGCGTTTATGGAAAGACTTTCCCGCCGAAATCAAAAATTTCAAAGCCTATTTATATCAGATGGGGCGTTTTGCTTCGATCAACTATATCAACAGCAGTAATAGAAAGTCCCAGTTCTTGGCACATCTGTATGACTTTCAGGAAAAATATTCACATGGTCTTGCCGAACAGGTACAGTATGGAGAGATACTAGAAATCCTGCACCGCGAGATTGAAAACCTTCCTCCCAAAGCCCGCGAAATCTTTACCAGAGCGCGTATCAACGAAGAAAGCTACAAAGACATTGCCGCCGATTTAGGTCTGTCCATACAGACCATCAAGACCACCGTTTTTCGAATCACAAAAACATTAAAGAAGAAAATCCCCTACATCAAATTATTTTTTTTGAATTAGTTTGTATACCGAGCATATTTTGGTTTGTCTTATAAATAGAATACAGACTGAATTATGACTAACAAAGAAGATCTATTTGAGCGTTACCTGGCCGGCAATTGCACGCCGGAAGAAAAAGAACTTATAGAAAACTGGTATGCCCATTACTTAAAAGAGACCCCAGGCAAAGCCATTGATGCCGCACGCTTCGAACATGCTGTGGGCCACAAAAAGCTTTCCTTAGCGTCCAGAAGCAAGCGTCGTACCCTCTCTATCGGGGTACGGGTTGCAGCCAGTATCCTCCTGTTCTGTACCGCCGCCGGACTTATCTACACCTATCTGCTGTCCAGCCCTTCTGTCACCGAAAATGCGGACTTAGCCCAGGTATATCCTACAGTAGGCCAGGGTTACATCCAGTTTGATGGGCATAACTACGCCATAGATACCACACAGAAACATATCAAGATAGATCTTCAGGACATTCTTCTTGACGGTACGGCATCATCCCTGGCACTCAATCCTGCCGACAGCCGTGATATAAAGATAAAGTCTCCCCTGTCGCACAATCTTACCGTACAGCTTGCCGATGGTTCCAGCGTCATGCTGAACAGCGGTTCAGAGCTCAGCATTCCCAAGAATTTTTCCCCTACACACCGGTCAGTCAGCCTGCAGGGCGAAGCCTTCTTTGATATCACAAAACGTACCGAGCCAAACTCATCTTTTCGGGTTTCTTTCTTAGCACATCAGGTCGAAGTTTTGGGAACAAGTTTCAATATCAATGCCTCGCCCGAGATTCCCGAACTCCGCGTCTCCCTGTTCACCGGAAAAGTAAAACTGACCAAGGGACAGGAATCTACATTCCTGATGCCCGGCGACAGTTACGAATTTAATAAATCCACCGGCGAGACTTCAGTACACAGACAGGTTACACTGGATAGCGACCGTGCGTGGACCACCGATGTCTTTATTTTCGAAAGCGAATCCATAAAAGAAGTCGCCGCATTACTCGCCCGCTGGTACGATATGGAGATTGTATTAGACCCTTCGGTCGACCCTAAAGAATCCTTCACCGGGATCCTGTCCCGCAAAAAGAGCCTGCTTCAATTACTAGAAGCAATAAACAGCAACAGCCAATATAATTACCAGATCGATATGAAAGAAAGGAGAATCACGATACAGAAATCTTAAGCCAAAAAAAACTGGAACGCCAGGCGCTCCAGTACATATTTAATAAAACGTTAATTCAACTCGTACTGCCCTGAGAAAGCATCAAGTACGAATCTTACTAACCTTATTCACAAATATATGATAATAATACCAAGCCTAAAAAAGTATAAAATACTTATCATGAAATTGAATATCATCACATTTCTAGTGGCTTTTGTTTTTCAGCTCAACGCGTCCACCTTTGCTCAAAAAGTAACGCTGGAAAAACAGAACAGTTCCTTAAGAGAAATATTCAAGGAAATAAGAAAGCAAACAAACATCGATTTCTTCTTTTCGGACAAGATCATTGATGAAAGCAAAAAGTACAGTATAAAGTGTGAAAACACCCCGCTGAAGCTTGTACTTGAGAATATTTCCAGACAGACCGACCTGCAGTTCACCTTAGAGAACGAAGCCATAAAGGTGACTTCCCCTACCATGGCAAATACCGCTGTGCAGACCCATGTTATCGGTTATGTATTCGACAGCAAAGGCAATCCCATCTCCGGGGCCAATATCCGCGTCAAGAACACACCGTTTAATACCCATTCCGATGCCAATGGAAAATTCAGTATTCCTATCCGCGACGATTACAAAACGGTAATCATTAGCCATATCAACTATGCTTCCGTCGAGGTGCCGGTTTCCAAAAAGCTCGCCAACATCATCCTTCAGGACCGTGACAACGAGCTCGAAGAAGTAATCCTCAATGTAGGTTACGGGCAGACCAGGCAATCCGACCTCACCGGATCCGTCGTACAGCTTAATGCCAAAGAGCTCGAAGGCTACGCCCCGCATCAGGATATCGCATCCATGATACAGGGAAAAGCCGCAGGCGTCAACGTACAGATCAGCAGTGGTGCTCCCGGTGCAGGCGTATCCGTCAATATCCGAGGTACCACTTCATTGACCGGCAACAGCCAGCCCCTATGGGTGATAGACGGCATACCTCAGTACAATGTCAATGGCAATGATATCGGGGATATCCTCTACGATCTCAATGTAGGTGATGTAGAGACCATAGACATTCTGAAGGACGCCTCTGCAACCGCCATCTACGGTTCGCGCGCCGCCAATGGAGTCATCATCGTCACCACTAAAAAGGGAAACAGAGTACAGACCCCACAGCTTGATGCGAGCTTCAACTACGGTTTTCAGAAACAAAGAGATAGCTTCCGCACCCTCAAGACCGAGGAGTTCAAACGTGTCATCACCGATGCTGCACGCAACTATTACTACACGACCGGTACCATCCCGACAACAGGCAGCATCAGTACCATACTCGATGCCTCCCAGGCAAAAACCGGCACCGAAGTCGATTATATGTCTGCGCCATTCTTATCCAATGCTTTCCTCGATGGCAATACCAATTGGTGGGATGAGATGACACGCACTTCCAATGAGAAGAAACTCGACGTATCACTCCGAGGCAGTACCCCTACCAACAATTACTTTATTGCATTCGGCATGCCCATGCAGCAGGGGATTATAAAAGGCTCTGACCGAAATGGATTTACCGGGCGGATTAACTTTGATGCCAAGGTCATTGAGAAGCTTACCGTTGGACTGAATTTTAACGGATCCTTAAACAAACAGAATAATCAGGACGGAATGCTTGAAAAAATCTGGAACTTCCGCCCTGACTTTCCGATGTATGACGAAAACGGCAAGATTTATATGCCCGGATACTACGAGGAAAATCCGCTCACAACATTAGCTAACCGCAATTATAACGAGCGGAAGGGCTTGAACGGAAACAGCTACCTGCAGTACAATTTCAGTCCCAATATATTTGTCAAATCCTCCATTGCCATCTCCTATAGCCAGAGCTATTCAGACCGCTTCCAGACCGAGGGCACAGTCAATTCCACCCACAAGGGGCAGGCCAATATATCTCAGATGGAAATGGCCAATTGGATCTTTGAGAATATCGCAGGTTACAACAAAAAGTTTGGCAAGGAGCATGACCTTTCTGCTATGATCGGTTTCTCTATGGAAAACGGAGCCACCAAAAACTTCGCCGCGGCAGCACAGAACTTTCCGGACCAGTATATCATGACCAACCTGACCAGCGGTGCTACCGCTATGAAGCCCACCTCCTCCCATACCTCCACAGCTATGGTTTCGGGGTTCTCCAGGTTAAACTATAAGTATGCCGATCGGTACATCCTGACCGGTACATTCCGTACCGACGGATCGTCACGCTTCGGCCCCGACAAGCGCTGGGCTTACTTCCCTTCCGGAGGTGTTGCCTGGATGATCAACAAGGAGAAATTTATGAATTTCTTAGATCCCCAACTCGTCAGCCAGCTCAAACTACGCAGTTCACTGGGTGTTTCCGGTTCGCAGGTACTCGGCAATAACGACTGGCGCTCCCTGTACCAGGCGGCACAGTTTGACGAATCGCCCGGCTATGCCCCCTTCCAGTTAGGCAATAATAACCTGCGCTGGGAAAAAACCAAAACCTGGGAGATCGGCCTGGACTATGCCCTGCTTCAGAACCGGATCAATGGTTCTATCGGCTACTATGATAAGCAGACGAGCGATGTGATCTACAACAAAAACATCCCCTCGAGCAGTTCATTCACGTCCATCAAGGAAAACATAGCCAATATCCAGAACAGCGGTCTTGAGTTCGGTATACAGGGCGATGTCATACGTAAACGCGATATGGTATGGTCGTTGAATTTCAATATTGCCGGCAATAAGGCAATCGTCAAAAAAATCAACGGCGTTGACAAATTTATGGACCTATATGCGGGCAATGGGCTTGCCATCCGAATGGAAGAAGGCATGCCGTTGGGCAGCTGGTACGGTTTCAAATGGAGCGGACAGTATTACCAGTCCATGGAAGAATACAACCTCCTCTCCAAACAAAATCCGACCACCGGAGCCAAGATATTTTACCAGAATAACACCAGTACCATCCGTCCCGGAGACCTCCGGTTTGAGGACATCAATAATGACGGGCTGGTAACTAACGATGACAAAACCTTTCTGGGTAATTCACAGCCCAAATACTTTGGCGGATTCGGAACATCCTTCCGCAAAGGAAACTTTTCCGTTAACGTCAATTTTGTGTACAGCTACGGCGCGACACGGTACTGGTATACCAATTCAGCGAACTGGTATACCACAGGATTATTCCTTAAAAACTATCCGGAATATGTCCTCGACACCTGGAGTCCTGACAACCGGGCCGCACAATGGCCAAGGATATCCTTTGGTCAGGGTTCATCGAATACCTTTTCAGATTTCTGGATTTCCAAGGCAGATTACCTGAAAGTTTCCCTGATAAGACTTAACTACCGGCTTCCCAGCGAGTTGTCTAAAAGGGTCTTTGGAGGATACATTGACCTTTCAGCTTCAGGAACAAACCTGTTTACCATTACCAATTACAATGGTATAGATCCAGAGGGGAACTTTAAACTCTCCGGAGGAGCCACCGGAATGGGCACCGATTGGGGGGTATATCCATCCATGCGTTCATACAACTTCTCTATTAGATACTCGTTAAAATAAATAAGATTATGAAGACTATAATTTTACGTATCACACTCAGTATATTCCTCGGTCTGACCTTAATAGGCTGTGAAGATTTCATTACCCAGGATCCTAAATACCTACTGACACCAGAGGCGGCCATTACCGACGAGAACTCGGCACAGAACCTCCTCAATGGTGCCTACGCCGCTGTTGGCTCCAACGATTATACCGCACGGTTTTCAGGAGGCTTTAGTTCCATGCTCGGCTCCTATCAGTACAACAGCTCTGCTTACAACATGAATATGCAGGCTACCGGCGCCAATGATGCATTGTGGAAAATATTCTACACCACCATCAATAGAGCCAATGCGGTACTCGAAAATGTATCCAAACTACCGGATGACAGCTTTAAAAACCCTACTCGAAAAAAAGAAATATTAGCAGAAGCCAAAGGCCTGCGTGCATTTGCCAACCTCTACACAGTCTGGTACTTCGGGCGCTGGCGTGATGCGCC